>CAZLGX010000100.1:0-4823 GCA_964559395.1 uncultured Methanosarcinales archaeon | reverse complement strand
CAATTTTCGCCGAGTGTGATTATTGTCGTCTCAAAGGCGACGGGATGAATTTATTGTTTATACTTCTTTGCAAGTTTTTCCAATTTTATTATTAAATATTTTCTCCAATCTTTTTCTAGTTGTGTTTTGATAAGTTTTACTAAATCCTTATCATTTTTTGAAAGCTTAGATTTTTCAAGTTTCCTGCACAAATTCAAAATTTCAAGGTCTCTTTTTGTTTTTAAAACATATTTTTTCATTTTTATCCTAATATACATTAATCCCTTTCACATTAACAAATTCCTTCAATCCGTACTTTGATAGTTCTCTTCCGATGCCGCTCTTCTTTATACCTCCAAAAGGCATTCTTGGATCTGACTTAACAACTGAATTAATTGCAACATATCCTGCTTCTATCATACTTGCAATCTTTAATCCTCTTTTTTCATTGTTTGTCCAGATACTTGCTCCCAAGCCATATTCAGAATTGTTTGCAATTCTTACTGCTTCTTCTTCATTCTTGACAGCAATGATAGGCGCAACTGGGCCAAAAACTTCTTCTTTAACAATCTTCATATCAAGCTTGATATTTGTTAGAACAGTCGGCTTGTAAAAGTATCCTTTTCTGTCCAATCTAATGCCTCCTGTCAATACAGTTGCGCCTTTCATTACTGCATCTTGGACTTGTTCTTCAATTGCAAGCAACCCGTCCTTATTTACCAAAGGTCCAACATCGGTTTCCATTTTCATCGGGTCGTCAACAATCAGTTTTTCCATATAGTTAGCAAATTTTTCTGAGAATTCTTCAGCAACATTTTTCACTACAATAAATCTTTTTGCTGAAATGCAACTTTGCCCAGAATTGGTTGTTCTCCCGACAACTGCATTTTGCGCGGCAAATTGTGGATTTGCATCATCTAGCACGATAAAAGGATCTGAACCTCCTAATTCTAAAACAACTTTTTTTAGGTTTCTGCCAGCAAGCTCTGCAACTCTTGAGCCTGCAGCAGTGCTTCCTGTCAAAGTTACGCCCTGTATTAAATCTGACTGGACTAACTCAGCAACTGCTTCGTGGTCTGTAATAAGTATCTTGAAAACATTTTCTGGAAAACCTGCTTCCTTAAAAGATTCTTCAATTGCCAATGCGCATTGCGGAACTTGATTTGAATGTTTCAAAACAGAAGTGTTGCCAGCAATTAAAGTTGGAATTCCAAACCTCAAAGCCTGCCAGAATGGAAAATTCCATGGCATTATCGATAAGATTGTACCTAATGGCTCAAATACAACTTTGTGCAATTTTCCATCTGCATGAACCGTCTCTTCTTCCAGCCATTTTGCTGCATTGTCTGCATAAAATTCGCATGTCCATGCGCTCTTTTCTATTTCTGCGATTGATTGATTTATGGGCTTGCCCATTTCTGTCGTCATTAATTTTCCATATTCTTCTTTCTTTTTTCTTAAAACATCAGATAGTTTCCTGAAATGCGTTGCTCTTTGAGAAATATCCAATCTTTTCCACTCATTAAATGCCTCATGCGATTTCTTAGCGGCAGAAATAACTTCATCTTTTGGCATTATTTTGTGTTCATCAATAACCTGCTCTGTTGCAGGATTAAAAGTTTTGAAAGTTTTCATACCAACCCCTATAGACGAAAATAGTAGAATTTATTTAAAGGTTTTGGAAATTTTACGCTTAATTCCCAAAAAAACTCCGAAAATATCAAATTTTGATAGTTTTGTTTCATGGAACCAAAAAGTTTATATCAAACAGAGATTAGTAACACTTGGAATGATTAATATTAAATTAGGAGCCGCTTTGGACATATTCAGGAAAGGAAAAGCTTCAACAAGCGAAGCTGCGGAAATAGCAGGATTGAGTATTGGTGAAATTATGGACGAAATAGTCAAAAGAGGCTTAAAGTCAAACATAACAAAAGAAGATTTAAAAGGCAGTTTGGAAAGGGCGATGAAGGCTATAAAATAATTAAGATTTAAACATTGCCTCTAAGTTATTTATCACATTCAATGCCTTCAGCAAATACTCTTTTCTTATAAAAACCAGCAATTCTGGTGCAGAACTCATAATTTCCACAATGTTAATGTCTTCTGCATTCAAGCTTGAAGAAATCAGTGAGATAATCCCTTTTATTTTTGAAGCATCATGGGTAAAATGAAGGTTAATCTCAACCAAATCTTTTCCTATTGATATGCAATCGCTTTTGGAAAAATTACTAAAAAATTTGTCAAGATTTTTCTCATCGAGAATTATCCTGATGCTCTCTTCTGATTGAATAATCCTGATAATCTCTCCTTTTTCAATATCAACTATGGAGTTTATTTTGTTTAGATGTTCCAGCACTCTCCTGTTTTTCTTCAAGCAAATATCCACAATATTGCTTCTTGTCTTGACAGCAACATTGGAAAAAATCTTTTTTAATTCTGATTCTGTTTTTTCCTTTTCTTCTCTCTTGTAGCGCCTTATTGCGCTCATAACAGCATCCATGTTTTTTTCTTGTAAATCCAATGTTTTTATTATGTACCTAGAAAGGGCCCTGAAACTAAGGATATTTCTGAATAGACATTTACGTATAATAAAATCATTGTCCAAAAATATTTTTACTTGTTCTGCTATATTTGTCATAAAAGACACAAATAAGTCTTTATTTATAAATTTATTGATTTTGTGACACAAGAATTATATGCGTTACAAGCGAACTACACTAAACAAGTCGCACGGACTTAAAGCGTTGGGAGAAGAAAAATGAAACTTAAAATGGAAACAGCAAGAATAGGAAAGGATTTATCAAAAATGGAGGCTTTAGAACAGAGGGTTGGCTACTTAGTATGTCCACTCAATGTAGAAACATTAAGAAATCGAAGATTTGTGGAATTGCCTGGGATGTACAATGATTCTGGGCCAGTCTCTACGTATAATTGCGCCGCAGACGGAGGATTAGCAAGGGGTGGACAACCTGATTCACATGGCGGAAGATTTTCAATGCAGCCATGCTCATTGAAATACGCGGAAAATTGTCCATTTTTTCAAGAATATCGAAGAGAAAAACCATTTATATTTGGAGAGCATGGGGCGTTTCCATTAGGAGACATCTGAGATGAATGAATAAAATGAGCTACAAAATAAACTACAACCCTCAAAGATATACAAAATTGGTATATCATATCCAGCATCCAGGAGAAGTATTTCGAGTTATAGGGGTGGATCGCATCCATGAGACAAGACAGCAAGAGCTTGAGGCAATACTAAAAAGGCATGGCTTAAGACCAGATTCGCCGGATTTTGAAGTATCGGGAGCTTTTCAAGACTCCAGATTTTACAAGGATTTAGAGACTTTCAGGCACATGGCGATAGTGCAATTAGTTTTTGATTTTTTTGGTGATATAAGATGAGCTTATTTTTAGCAGAAATTGCAGGCAGAATGGAAAGAGAAAGGATTGACAGATTGACTGACAGCTTGATTCCTGGAATGGAATACAACTTAATCCCTTACAGGAGACATGACGAACCAAAGCCTAGTCCAGTTAGAACAGGAATGTTTTTTCAACGACATGCAAATGTGTTAATCTTTGACGGATTTATTTTGGATTATTATCCTGGTTATAATTCAATGGTGGATGCTATTAGTGGCATTCCGGTTCTTAGTTTAAACGGAGTTGGGATATATGATTTAATTCCGATGCAAGATTCTAAAACAATGGATAGATTTGACGTAAAAATTCGTGAAAATACCAATCCCGGACTAAAGCTGGATGATTTGGAAAAAAAATTAACAAAATATCTTGATAGAAAGAAAACACAAGAGCACCCTGCCAATGGAACTATGAACTATGTTTTGAGGAACGGATTAGTTGTAAATTTTGATTTTAGGGATAAAGGAACTCTACATATGCTTGTTGCAGGCAATCCTCAAACATTCGAGAAGTCTGTTGAAGCAATGAGAAAGATTTACACAGGTCCTATTGAAGTAACTTATTTGGAATAAAATGTTTGGGCAAAATAATTCAAGGAAAGACGAGAATTTCAATATTTTCGTAGTCAGTTCAATAATAGATGACGTTATTAGAGAGACTTATGTAACAGGTGTCAGAGATTTTGTCTTTGTTCCTGTAAATGAAGCCAGAAGGGCAGTTGCCAGATTAGGAAATAATTATTATATTGCAACCGATAATCCCGAAATTGCAAAAGAATACAAAATAAAATTAAGAGAAAATAATTTTTATTGATTATTCTTTCAGCATATTTTCGTATTCTTCCTCTTCGGCAACTTCCTCTGCAAGCAAATCTTCTGCAAGCTCATGCGTTACAATATCCCTTCCATGAGTTTTGTTGGATAAATTATTGTAAAGCTCGATTGCGTGCTGTTCCATCTTCAGGAATACCTTCAAATAGCCCTTGATGTCAGCCCTGTCTTTTGGGAAGTTCACTTTTCCGAAGCCTGCAAGCTTTTCAATCTCTGCCATTGTTGTTGGCGGCTCACCTCCAAGTTCAGCAATTCTTTTTGCAATCCTGTTTGCATGGCCAAACTCGCCTTCTGCAGCCTTATTGAAAATTTCTGCATAAACCGGCGTTCTCAAGCCAGCAACAATGTTTGATGCTAAAGAAGCATAATAATGGACAACCCATTCAAAAGAATAAGCTTTGCTTAATTCATTTATGAGCCATTTATGGTCCATCTTTGCAATCTGCCTTCCTTTTTCTCCCATAACTTCCACCCTTATAACTTTTTTAAGTCTTCAATCAATTGCTTATTTTCAAGCCTTTCACCTGGGTTGGGCATGAAATACTTAAATCTTACTATCCCTTGCGAGTCAATTATGAAATAAGC
>CAZLGX010000099.1:0-4832 GCA_964559395.1 uncultured Methanosarcinales archaeon | reverse complement strand
ATTTTTCCCAATTTTGGTGTTGGATTAAATTGATTTATTCTGTCTATAAAAATAACTCCAGGATCTCCATTTAGCCATGCCTGCCCGCATATCAAATTAAAAATTCTTTTTGCGCTTTCCCTTTTTACCGGTTTTCTAGTTCTTGGGCTCACTAGGCTGTAGCTTTTATTTTTTATTACAGCATCCATGAATTCGTCTGTTATTGCAACAGAAACATTAAAGTTTGTCAATACGTTTTCCTTGCTTTTTACAGTTACAAAATCTTCGATATCCGGATGGTCCACATTCAAAATGCCCATATTTGCGCCTCTTAAAGTTCCTCCCAGCTTGATTTGCTCAGTGGCAGCATCAAAAATCTTCATAAATGAAACTGGTCCTGAAGTAAAGCCAGCACTTTCAATTATGTCGCCTTTGGGCCTTAGCTTCGAGAAATTGAAGCCTGTGCCAGCTCCTGTCTTATGTATTAATGCTGTGTCATGCAGTGTCTTGAATATGGAATCTATGTCATCTTCAATTGGCAGGACAAAACAAGCAGCTAATTGCTGAAGCTTTCTTCCTGCATTGAGCAAGGTTGGAGAGTTTGGCAAAAAATCAAGAGAAGCCATCAAGTTGTAGAATTCCATTTCCGTCTTCTTTATGTTTTCCTTTGAATGCTTGTATTTGGTATCTGCTTGTGCAATATTCTTGGCTACTCTCCTAAATAAATCCTCTGGCCTTTCTATTACTCTGCCTTTCTTGTCTTTTTTTAGATACCTATGCTCAAGAATGGTTAATGAGTTTTTTGATAGGTTTAGTTTTGATTTAGCCATTTTCTGAAATCTTCCTCTTGAATAAGCGTTGACATGCCATGCCATTTTCTCCTTTTGTTTCTAGCATCGACATAGACTTCAATCCCATTTCCATCAAGATCTGAAAGATAAATAGTTTTGCTTATCCCATGGTCTATTGGAGAGATATTAATTTCATGCTTCTTTAATTTGAAATAAATATCTGCCAATTGTTTTAGGTTTTCCAATTCAATTGCAAAATGATATAATCCAGTCATGTTTTCTGTTGGATGCTCTGCATGCTGCAATTCTTGCAAAGCCAAATCATGGTGCAATTTGCCAAAAGATAGAAACAAATAATTTCCAACTCTTTCAGAAACTCTAAAGCCCAATAGCTTTGTATAGAATTCTTCTGCTTTTTTCAAATCAGCTACTTTTATGTGCACATGTCCTATTTTTGGCATTTTTATAATAGTAATTTACTTGGTTTATAAACATTACTCAATCAAAAAATTTATATAAAAATAAGATTATGATCTAGAATATGGAGACTTTATCCATCAAAGATGTGCATGACAGGCTGCAGGAATTGCAGGGCTGGGAGATGACAAGCCATACTGAAATTTCAAAAGAATTTGGATTCAAGGATTTCAGGGAAGCTCTTGACTTTGCCCAGAAAGTTGGAGAGGAAGCGTCAAGGCAGCATCACTACCCAGATATTCTGATAAGAAATAATAAGGTTTTATTGACTTTGACAACTCATGAAAATGGCGGATTGACTTACATGGACTTCAAGATGGCGAAGATTATTGAGCAGTTGGTTTAAAAATTTTAAATTATCTTCTTCTTGGCATCCTTCTTCCTGTTTCCAGCATATGTCTCTGGCCCAAAAAGTCTATAGTCAGTGTTGTGTCTCTATTAGGCGGATTGATGCTTGAAATTGCGCCTTTTGGAAGTGTTGCCGGACTTTTTCTATTTTCACGAGGAGTATTGGAGAATGCCCGTCGTGCATAAATCAAATTTAAAATTTTCAATGCAATTGGGTTGGGAGTATAGATCACACTTCCTGCTTCTTCTCTTCTTGATGGATATACTACAGCCCTTCTTAAATCCCGGTTTATTCTTAATACAGTAAGTCCATCAGCTTTGTACTGATACCAGCTATCATTTTGAATTTTTTCCACCTTGACATCTTCCTGTTCCACCAATGTGTCTAAGGTGTTCATGGATATATCCTGACCAAAGGAAACATTCACGTCATGCTTGCTCACACTCCTATGGTTAAAAAGAATATAAATTGATTCAACTCCTGGTGGCAAATATCCAGGCTTTATTATTTCACTGGCATCTTTGCTTGACCTGCTCCCAACCCTTACAAAATAATCTCTTGCCAGAATTTGCCTTTCAGTTCTAGGATCTACAATAAGATGCTCCGGGCTTCTTCCAGAATTTATATACCCGTAGAACATGCTTACAAATTGTGGCACTATCTGGTCCCTTAACATCTCCTGCTAGAAATAAGATTTGCTTAAAAATCTTTCTCAATACTCAATTCCCTTTCTCGCAACAATCCCCTTCTGCCACGGATGCTTTATGCCGTGCACTACATTGACATAGTCAGCGGCATCAATCAGCTCTTTTGGCGCATCTCTTCCTGTGAAGATCAATTCAACTTTTCCATGATTTCTTATGAGTTCAAGAGTATCTTCAATTGGTATAAGCCCTTTTGCCAAAACGCAGTTTATCTCGTCCATTATTACAACATCGTAATTTCCGTTTCTTATAATATTCTTTGCATGCTCAAAACCCTGAAGTGCTGCGTCTTTCTCTTCGATGTCCGGTTGGAACACAAATCTGCCTGTCTTGTCTGCGAATTCCTGTATTTTCTTCTGTCTCTCTTTAACAGCATCAACGCCAAACTGCTCAATCTCAAATCCAAGCTTTTTTGCGCTGTATAACTCCCCTGTGAACCCGCTTTTTAGGAATTGCACCATATGAACCTTAAGATTATTCCCGACTGCCCTTAATGCGATCCCCAAAGAAGAAGTTGTCTTGCCCTTTCCGTCGCCTGTTATGACATGCACTAATCCAAGGTTTTCCTTGCTGTCATCCCCTTTGACGATGATTGGTTTTTTGATTTGTGTTAAAGACATTTTATTTGTAGTTGATTTATCTTTAATTTTTCAATCCGCCTTCGGCAATAATTTGTGCTCGGCAAAACTTTTTCTGCCAGTGACATGCGAGTGAGCTCGTTGCGAACTGGCTCACATTTGACTGTTTTGCCTCGCCTATATATTGGAAATTCATGGAATTTTCAAGATCCCAAGAATCTTCGATTCTTGTGACATACAGTAAAATAATCATTCATATTAGTATGCAGGCCACCCATTATTGATTGTGAAAGCGCATGGCATATGCTTACGAGGAAAGCTCGCTTTCCATTTCGCATTTTTTAATTTAAAATCGTTATTGCGTTTTATTGGAAATGTAAACATTATTTGTTAATATGTTGGAAATCGCCAAACATATATAATAATTGTTGTGATTTCCGAGCATGCTCAAAAACCATAACAATTTATAATTAATCTTGATGGTTTTTGACAAATCTATCTACAAAAAATCATCCCTTTTTTGCGTTAAAATAAATAAAAATAAGAATTAATTACATGCACAATCCCCAGCCGCAGTTTGGGCATTCGACACAGCCTTCTTTCTGAGTTAGCAAAGTGCCGCATTCTGGGCAATTTTTGATTGTCGCTTTTGTCATTGGCTTATCATCGCTTGCATAGACTAATCCGCTGCCTGCTTCTTTTACAACTTGCTTTACTGGCTGTGATTCAACTTTTGCCTCTTCCTTGTGCTCTTTCGATTTTGCGCTTGGAGCAACCAAGACCTGGTCTTTGATGCTCGTATCCCTGAATACAGTCACATCCTTGCAGCCAAGCTGGTAAGCGAGTATATAGCTTTGCCTCATGTCCTCGAGAGTAGCGTTTGCCGGAAAATTATTTGTTTTTGATATGCTTGAGTCAGTCCATTTCTGGAAAGCAGCCAAAGCCCTTATATGCTCTTCAGGAGTGATATCCATTGCAGTAACCAATGCCTTTCTTACGTTTTCAGGCACATAATCGATGTTTTGAATGCTGCCTTTGTGCTTGTTTATGTCCTCAAGCAATTTCTCATTGAATAATCCTTCTTCCCTTAAAACTTTTTCTGCAGCTAGGTCAATGTAAAAGAAACTGCCTACCTTCACATTCTTCTCAAATACTATTGAATAAACAGGCTCCATTCCGGAGCTGCAACCTGCAATCATTGAAATGCTGCCAGTAGGAGCAATTATTGTAGTATAGCCATTTCTAATACCGTACTGCTTTATATCCCCTTTTATCTTGTCCCAATTCAGATTGCTGAAACTTCCAGATTCTGGGCCTGGAATTGGAAGTCTTCCCTCCCTATAGAAACTTTTTTCATAATAAGGCAAATTTCCCCTCATCTTTGCAAGTTCTATGCTCTCTATTTTGCTCCAGTAAGCTACAAACTCCATCAGTCTTTCCATAAATTGCCTGCCTTCTTCGGAGTTGTAAGGTAGCTTTAATTCATAAAGCAGATTTGCTACTCCCATCACTCCCAATCCGATCTTTCTTGTGGCCAAGCTCATCTCCTCTATTTCCTTCAATGGGAAATTATTTACATCTATCACATTGTCCAAAAACCTTGTGCAGGATCTGACTACAACGCTTAAAGAATTCCAGTCAACATAATTTTCGTTAGTTTCATAATCATGTTTTACAAAAGCCCACACATTTATAGATCCAAGATTGCATGGCTCGTTTGGGTAAAGAAGAACTTCGCCGCAATTATGGACAATTATTCCATTTGCAATAAAAGAATGGGTTGTTGGCTCTGTTATGTCATAAACTTCTTCAATACCATTCGGTGTTATAGTATCCAACATATCCATACCCTCTTCACTATCAATAACAATTTCGTCTTGTTTTGTTAATGTTATTGCCTCTTTCCAACCATTTGTCGTTAATATTTTGTGGTCAATTGTGCATTTCAATTCTT
>CAZLGX010000098.1:0-5000 GCA_964559395.1 uncultured Methanosarcinales archaeon | reverse complement strand
AGAAGACAGCTAAGTATTGAATAGATTAGCTATCTTGAAAAAAGTTGATGCTGCAATACGATTCGTCAGCTTTGAGCCTTTGTTAGGCTCTGTTGGAAAAGTAAATTTACGAGGAATCCACTGGGCAATAGTAGGGGGGGAATCCGGAAAATATCACAGACCAATAAAAAAAGAATGGATACATGAAATTCGCAGGCAATGCAGAAAATATAATGTCGCTTTCTTCTTCAAGCAATGGGGAGGATTCACTTCTAAATCTGGCGGTAGAACACTTGATGGAAGAATTTATGATGAATATCCTGAAGTCAAAGAAAATCTTTTAGAAGTTAAAATTTGAGTTTTGAATATGGGGAAAATTACAACTACCATATGGGACATAGAGCCTCATACAGAAGCGAAACATGCCATCTTAAGAAAATATTTAGATGCTTGGATACCAATCTTATCTAGCTGGGCGAAGAATGTCAATATTATAGATGGATTTTCTGGGCCAGGAGAATATAATGGTAAAGAAGACGGTTCTCCAATTATTGCAATAAAGGCTGTCGCAGAACAAAAAATCCCAATATCATCGACAATATTTTTTTTATTTATAGAAAAAGATAAAGATAGGTATAATTTTTTACAAAACAAATTAAAAACAATTCAAATCCCAAAAAATGTGGGTTATGCATGCATATGTGGTGAATTTTCTAAAGTTATTGAAAATGAACTAAATAAACTTAATGAAAAAAATAAATCAATAGATCCAACTTTTGTTTTTATAGACCCATTTGGATTTAAAGATACTCCTTTTGAAATAATTAATAAAATAATGAAAAACGATTTTTGTGAAATATTAATAACTTTTATGTACGAAGAGATAAATAGGTTCATTGATGATACTAGATTGGAACAAACGTATATCAAACTTTTTGGAAATGAAAAATGGAAGGATGCAAGAGGTAAGAGTCCTGAAGAAAGATTCAAGATTATTCATGATTCTTACTTAGGCCAATTAAGTACTATAGCTAACTTTGTTCATTCTTTTAAGATGAAAAATAAATCTAATAAAGATGATTATTTACTATTTTTTGCTACTAAAAGTTTATTAGGGTTAGAAAGAATGAAAGAGGCGATGTGGAGAGTAGATAAAAAAGGTAATTTTGAATTTTCTGATGCAACTTATAATCCCAATCAAACTGTATTATTTGAGTTAGGTCCAAATTTTTCTGAATTAAAGAAGATTATGTTAAAAGAGTATAAAGGTAAAAGAGTAACTGCTAAAGAACTAGAATATTTTGTTATTGCTAAAACCCCATTTACAATGTTTCATTATAAAACTAATATACTTAAACCTATGGAGGAAAATGAGGAAATTCGAGTTTTTGGTGATAGAAAAAGGAAATTTTCATATCCTGATGGAGTTATTATAGAATTCCTCTAAAATCTCGCTTATGAAACTTGCTGAAGCCATAAAAAAAGGCGAACAAATTCTAAAAAAGGTAATGCCATTTATTGCCAGAGGTAGGTTGGTCGGTAGTATCAGACGAAAAAAACCAATTATTAGGGATATAGATATTGTAGTAGAAATTAAGCCAGATAATCTTGATAAACTTAAAAAATGTTTAGCAGAAATAGGAAATATCAAACTTAAAGGTGATAAACTAATAAGATTTATTACATTTGATAACATTCAAGTTGATATTTACATAGCAACTAAAGAAAATTACGAACCTTTACTATTAATTAGGACAGGAAGCAAAGAGCACAATGTAAAATTAACTACAAGAGCACACATTTTTAATTATAAGTTAACTGCAAATGGTTTAATAAATACAAAAACTGGCTCTATAATAGCGACTTCTGAGAGAGATATTTTTAAAGCACTTAAAATGAGTCATGTAGAACCACAAAATAGAGATTGATTGTTAAGTTATTTTGTCATTTTAATCAGTGATTTTCTTTGATTATTTTATCAATTTCCTGAAGCAATGAACTAAAAATTTTATTGTGTAGTTTAACAAACTCTTTTTCTAAATCTTCCAAATTTTCAGATTTCATTTTCTTAGAATGGAATACCAAGGGTCCAACTATTGACTGAGGCGGAGAATGTACAGCAATATTTCTTATACTATTCAATCTTCTTAAATCATTATAAAATTCTTTATATACTTTTTCCTGAGATAAAACTTTCTCTAAAACATTTATTTTTAAGCCAACACTACAATAATCGTCACATAAAAATTTTACTAAAAAATCGTTGTGTTTGTTTTTTATTGCAAAATAGTTTACTAAATACGCATTAATCAATAATTCTATTTGTATGTATTGATTAGATATTCTTCCCCTAATATCTGAAACCTTTTTGTTCACAATATCTAAATGTGCAAAATTTGAAATACTTCTCATAGTACCCGTTAATCTACTTATCGCAACTTTTCCCATTTGTCACTTCCCAAACTCCCCAACAACAGGATTAACAACTTTCTGCAAATCCTTTGCCTTCATCTTTATGCTTTTCGTGTGCTGGCCTGCGTTAAAGGCAACAATATCATTCTCCAAAACCAATTTGTCGAAATAAACTTTCAGCCCAAACAGGTTTCCGAACGGAGGCACAGAGCCAATATTGCAGCCGGTAACCTGCTTAATCTCTTTCGCATTTGCCAATTCAATTTTTTTGAATAAAGTTAATTTCTGCAGTTTTTTTATATCCAATTCTTTGTTTCCAGGCACAACTGCTTGTATATAACCCTCTTCTGTCTTGCAAATCAGGGCCTTGCATCCCTGCCTTAATTCGGTTCCTCTGACCTCAGCTGCTTCCTTGCTTGTAAAAACTGGCCTATGCTCAAGCACTTCATATTCAATCTTTTCCCTGTTCAAGACATTCCTGAGCTTGCCAAAAATAACATTTACAGTTTCCTTCACAAAGTCCAGTTTGATGTGTAATTCAGCCAATTGCTTTTCAGAAGCCTCGCTTGGGCTTTCATCCATTGGGTTTTCTGCAGCCTTATTTTTAGGAAATGCGATTACTTCCCTTATGTCATGTATGCCCTGCATTAATGAGCATAACCTGTCGAACCCAAGTCCAAATCCAGCGTGCATTGGCGCCCCATATTTGTAAGCCTCAAGCAAAAACCCAAACTTGCTTTTTATTTCCTCCTCTGGCATTCCCGTTACTTTAAAAGTGCGCATCTGCAATTCTGGAATTGTGTTGCGCACAGAGCCGGAAAACAGCTCAGAGCCGTTCATCACAAAATCATACTGGTGTGAGATTACTTTTCCAGGATTTTTTTCCAAATTGTCCCAAAATTCCTCTTTTGGCATTGTGAATGGGTTATGCGCGAAATCCCATCTCTGCTCGTCTTCATTCCACTCGAACATTGGGAAGTCTGTTATAAAGCAAAAATCAAAATCATTTTCTTTAATAAAGCCCAAGTCATTTCCGAGCTTCAGCCTTATTTTTGACAGGACATCATTCACAATCTTTTCATTGTCCGCGGCAAACAGCAATAAATCTTTGTCTTTTGCCTTGGTTTTTTCCAAAATTTTTTTCTGCACTTCGGCAGAAAAAAATTTGACAATATTGCTTTCCAATCCCTTTTTTGTGACTTTCATCCAAGCCAGTCCAGCAGCGCCATTCTGCTTAGCAAACTCTATAAGCTCGTCAATCTGGTTTCTGCTTAATTTCTCTCCACAATCCTCAGCATTCAGAACTTTTACAATGCCCTTTTTTTTAATAATGTCTAAAAAAACTTTAAACTCAGATTCCTTAACAATTTCAGTTGCTGTGCAGCATTCCATGCCAAACCTTATGTCAGGCTTGTCTGTGCAGAACCTTTCCATAGCCTCTTGATAGGTAAATCTCTTGAAAGGGACTTTTGCATCCTTATTGAGAAGTTTTCTAAAGATCTGCTTGATTAATCCTTCTGTCAAATGAAAAATATCTTCAGGCTCGGCAAAAGACATCTCCAAGTCAATTTGGGTGTGCTCCGGCTGCCTGTCCGCTCTTAGATCTTCGTCCCTTAAGCATCTTGCCAATTGGTAATACCTGTCAAATCCGGCAATCATCAAGATCTGCTTGTAAATCTGAGGAGACTGCGGCAATGAATAAAATTTTCCAGGATGAATCCTGCTCGGCACAAGATAGTCTCGAGCGCCTTCAGGAGTTGTTTTGATTAAAAATGGTGTTTCTATTTCAACAAATCCCTGCTCATTGAGGTATTCCCTTACTGCAATTGCAAGCTGGTGCCTGAATATCAGTTGGCTTTGCATCTTTGGCCTTCTCAGGTCAAGATACCTGTACTTGAGCCTTGTTTCTTCTGATGCCTCAATCCTGTCATCAATCTCCAAAGGAGGAGTTTGCGCTTTGTTAATGCTTAAAATCCTGTCAACAAGAACTTCTATATGTCCTGTGGCCAATTTTTCGTTTTCCATTCCCTTTGGCCTTTTTCTGACATGGCCTTCAACTATAATCACATCTTCCCTTCTCAAGGATTCTGCAGCTTTATGGACTTGCAAATTATGGCTCGGGTCAAAAACCACTTGTGTTATTCCGTACCTGTCCCTTAAGTCAATGAAAATGACTCCGCCATGGTCCCTGCTTGTAGTGCACCAGCCGGCCAAAGCCGCTTTTTTGTTTATGTCCTTGTCTGTCAATTCGCCGCAGGTATGCGTTCGTTTCATAGAACTATGGACTAAAGAATGTTATTTAAATGTTATTAATTTCAGCTCCCTGCTATTAAGCAATTGACAATTGTGATATTAAATATTGAAAAATCTCTTAAGAATATTTTTATTTATAAATATTTAAAATTTACTACCATTCATAGAACTATTTATTTAATTTTAACTAAGTCACTTATTTGTACATTATAGCTTTTTCTCAAAATGACTTAAAACCTTTTCAAATAATAATGCAGATAAAAACATTGTAGTTATAATTATAAATCCCATAACAACAATATTCAGTGTAATCCAATCCTCAATTCTGTATCCAAGAACATAAGAGACTAGAATTG
>CAZLGX010000097.1:0-5085 GCA_964559395.1 uncultured Methanosarcinales archaeon | reverse complement strand
CATCAAAACACACTTTAATCTTTAACGGGCTTCTTTATATATTTTTCGTTTTTTCTACTGTTAAATGAATAAATTTATATATTCTCAAACCAAAACATTGCTATGGAACAAAAAGCAATGGACCCTCACGACAGAATCTTTAATATTCTTTTTTCTAAAACAGACGAAATTACTTGGCAGAGTATTATTTACGAGCTTGTCAAGTCTGAGCAGATGGACCCTTGGGACATTAACGTCAGCTTATTGACGCAAAAGTACATAGATATGCTTAAAACCCTCAAGGAGCATGATTTCAGGATTTCTGGAAAAGTATTGCTTGCTGCTGCCATTCTATTGAGAATGAAGTCCCACAAGCTGATAGGCGAGGATTTGACTGAATTGGATAAGCTGCTTATTGGAGTGGATGACCAGATGGAAGAACTCGGCTTTGACGAAACAACACAAATAGAAAAATTGACAGAAATCCCGACTTTGATTCCAAGAACTCCGCAGCCCAGAAAAAGGAAAGTCTCGATATTTGATTTAGTTGAGGCTTTGGAAAGGGCGTTGGAAGTCAAGAAAAGGAGATTGTTGCATTCAATTCCCCCTTTAAATCTTGAAGCGCCAAAGAAAAAGAAAGACATAACTGAGATAATAAGGGAAGTTTACTTCAAAATTAAGACATTTTTCATGAAAACTTTAAAAGAAAAACTCACTTTCACAAAATTGCTGCCTTCCGAGTCAAGGGAAGATAAGGTGCACACTTTCATTCCGTTACTCCATTTAGCACAGCAGAATAAGATAGAATTAGTTCAGGAAACGCCTTTTGGCGAGATTGAGGTTTTGCTGAAGAAAAAGGAAGAAAGCGTTCAATCACAGGAAACTGAAGCAACACAGAACTAATTTTTATGGTAAATGTATACCCGATATTCCTCTTTTTAATAGTTTTGATAGTCTTATTGTTTTTTATTTATCTTGATGAGATTAAGAGAATTTTTAGAATCGTAATCTTTCCAACCAGAGTGGACTGGAAATATGTAAAAATATGCCCAAAATGCGGCTCTGTCAAAATTCAAGTTGATTTTTCTAATCCTGTTGTGTGGAATTATGGAACTCCTTCGAAGTATAAATGCAAGTCATGTGGTTATCTTAGTAATATTTTCCCTGAAGTTTTAGAGGGGGATATAGAACAATACATTAAGGAATTAAAAGTACAAATAAAAGAAGGAAAATTAAGATTTAAAAAAGAAGATTTATTTGATGCTTCAACCGGCTTTTACGCTGGTATTTGGGAAGTGATAATTGGTTTGTTCTTATTGCCCGTATTTTTGACGCTGTTTATAATTTATTTTGTGAAAGGTTCGTATAATTTTAGCACTTTTTTTGAGGAAAACTCCGGAATGGTTATCACATCTTTGCTTGGCACTATATTTTTAGTATATCTTGCATCAAGAACTATAAAATATATTCAAAAGAGATAAACCGCCAAAAACCCAAATCTTTTTAAATACCTATTTATTCTATAAAATCATAACAGGGTGGTTTTTTTGCGAGACAAATTTCATCTTAAGCTTATATCCGGGACTGCTAACAGGAAGCTTGCTGAAGAGGTTTCCAGACTGCTAAAAGTGCCATTAACCCCTGTTGAAATCAAGAGATTCAGCGACGGCGAGATTTACTGCAGGATTCTTGAGAGTGTGCGTGGCTGTGATGTTTATATTATACAGCCTACATCTGCAGACGCAAGCCTGCATCTTATGGAACTGCTGATCATGGTTGATGCCTTAAAGCGATCTTCACCAGAAAGAGTGACTGCCGTTATACCTTTTTTCGGCTATGCAAGGCAGGACAAAAAAACAAAAGCCAGAGAGCCGATAACTGCAAAGCTTGTTGCAAATATGATACAAGTGGCAGGAGTTGATAGAGTAATTATGTTTGATTTGCACGTAGCCCAAGTACAAGGATTTTTTGACATACCGAGCGACAATCTTGACATGATACCTCAGTTTGCTGAATACATACTAAACAAGAAGTTAAAAAATATTGTTGTTGTAAGCCCTGATGCCGGCGGAGCAGCAAGGGCAAGGACATTCGCAAAAGTGCTTAACGCTCCAATAGCCATAATAGACAAAAGAAGGCCAGAGCCAAATGTTGCGCGAGTTGAGAATGTGATTGGAGATGTAAAAGACAAGTCAGCAATTATTGTCGATGATTTAATAGACACAGCCGGCTCTATAACTGAAGGTGCTAATATATTAATCAAAAATGGCGCAAAAGAAGTTTATGCACTAGCTACCCACGGCGTTTTATCAGGCCCAGCAGTAGAAAGGATAGCAAAATCTCATTTGAGAGAAGTGGTTATCACAAACACTATAGACATGCCAAAGGAGAAATTCATTCCGAAGCTTAAAGTTCTGTCTATAAGTCCGCTGCTGGCAGAAGACATAAGAAGAACGCATGAAGGGCTGCCTATGGGCTTAGTTTATGAGGAAATGTACAAAAAATTGGAGAAAAAAGCGAGAAAATGACAGAAAAAGAGAAGAAAACCCAGGAAATTTATATGGAGTACAAGACGATTGAAGAGCATATCAAGCAGCTGCAGAAGCAATTGGAGGCATTAACAAGTCATCTTGTCGAGATGCATTCCACGCACGGCAGCTTGGAAGATATTGATAAAATAAAGAAGGACAAAGAGATATTTGTGCCTATAAGCTCTGGCATATTTGCCAAAGGCACGATAAGCGACACTTCAGAATTGCTTGTCAATGTCGGAGCAAATGTTGTAGTGACTAAAGACATCGCCTCGGCAAAAAAGCTTATACAGCACCAGATAGAGGAAATGAAGAAAGTCCATAAGAGAATGGTGGAAGAGCTGGAGAATATGGCTCAAAAAGCAGCACAGCTTGAAGTACAACTTCAAGGCTTGATTTCAGAAGGATAAATATGTAAAATGTTCAAGTTTCTAAAAGACAAGCTAAAAAGCGCTATATCAAAGTTTTCTGAGGGCGTTGAGAAGGAAGGCAAGGCAGAAGAAAAACCGATAGAGGAGCCTGTAGGGGAAGAGAAGGGATTTTTTGCAAAAATAAAAGAAAGGATTGTAGGCAAGGAAGAAGAAAAAAAAGTCGAGGTAAAAAAAGAATCAATAGAAGAAAAAAGAGTTGAAGGTAAAGTAGAAATAAGAAAAGAAAAAGAGCCTGAGGAAAAAGTACCAAAGCAGGTCGAGAAAAGGCATGAAGTCAAAGAACATCAGCCGAAGCATAAAATTGGGGTTAAGGAAGAAAAAACGCAACCAGTGGCTGAAGCTGAACCTGAAACAGAAGAAGGAACAGAAAAAAAAAGCATCTTTGCCAGATTTACAGAAAAAATCATAACAACAAAAATCAACGAAGAGCAGTTTGAGAAATTATTCTGGGAGCTGGAGCTTGCTTTGATGGAAAATAATGTAGCTATTGAAGTTATTGAGAAAATAAAAGATGATTTAAAGCAAGAATTGGTTGAGAAGCCAATACGTAGGACAAAAGTTGAAAAAACAATCGCAGACACATTAAAAAATTCCATAGAGGAATTGTTTGAAAAAAGCGACTTTGATTTGATTCATGAGATTAAAAACAAGGAAGAAAAGCCTTATATTATTGCTTTCTTCGGCATAAATGGCAGCGGAAAGACAACCAGCATAGCAAAGCTTGCGAGCATGCTGAAAGAAAAAGGAATTTCTTGTGTTTTGGCTGCAGCTGATACATTTAGAGCAGCTTCTATTGAACAATTACAACATCACGCCGATAAACTAGGAATTAGAATAATCAAACACAACTACGGAGCAGATCCAGCTGCTGTTGCTTTTGATGCGATAAAACATGCAAAATCAAAAAACATAGATGTTGTTTTAATAGATACGGCAGGAAGAATGCATAGCAATGTTAATCTTCTGGACGAAATGAAAAAAATAATAAGGGTTTCAAAGCCAGACTTAAAAATTTTTGTGGGGGAAAGCATAACTGGAAATGACTGTGTTGATCAGGCAAGAGTATTCAATGATGCCGTTGGTATTGATGGTATAATCCTGGCGAAGGCTGATATCGACGAGAAGGGAGGCGCAGCAGTTTCTGTTTCTTATGTGACAAAAAAGCCAATTTTGTATCTAGGAGTTGGGCAAAAGTATGGTGATTTGCAGGAATTCGATTCTGCGCTTGTTTTAAAGGGTTTGGGGCTGGCTTGATACAATTAATTAAAATCATGAGATTTATCGATTGGTGTACTTCTTTTATTTTTAAATAGCTGCCTAACCCTACCAACTAAACCTGGAGCTAAAATAGTATTTTCTGCAGTACTAGCTAAATTATCTAAAACTTCTTCTTCGTGTCCAATTATACGTTTAGCCCTATCGTATCTTGCTACTTGAATCACTGATCCAGTAGTTCTAACGAGAATGTCTGCTAATACTGAATAAGAAACAAGAGGGTCAAAGATTTTAAAATAATAAATAGAACTAGCTAAACCGTGTCCTACAAGAAATCCGCATTCCCCTACAAACATAAGAAACAATTCTCGCATACGTAATGGGTTTTCAATAACCAGGTCTTTTTTTAAGTATTGATTTATTTCTTCTTGAGTGCCTGTTATATAAACAATTAGTGAGTCTTTAAATGACATCTACTTATGAAATCAATTATTGTATATAAATCTTTTCAATAAAACTCAATCTTTCCATCCAAATCATATCAAATGTTATCCGACCAAATCTCATTAACGCTGTATTTTATCCCTTCTTTATTTAAAAAATCCAAAATTTCTTTCTTGTTCTTCATCGGCACAATCAAGCAATTTTCTAATCTTTTTGTGTTTGATTTGTCTACAATACCCTTGGAGTGATAAACTTTTTTGCCGACTTTCTGCTTATAACCATACAGCTTTCTCCAAAGTTTTACTTTCTGGCTTTGCCTAAATTTCCTAAATGAAAGCGTTAAAAGAAGGTAATATTCAATATCTTTAGCGATGTCCTTGAATTTTCCATAGAGCAAAATGCCATCAGTAATAATATCCCTTCTCAGCCTCCATTTTGAAAGGTCACCAACTTTCACAGAAATCTCATTTTTTATTCCTTTTAAC
>CAZLGX010000096.1:0-5219 GCA_964559395.1 uncultured Methanosarcinales archaeon | reverse complement strand
ACTTTAATATTTTCAAAATTATTTTCAACAAGTTCCCCTATGGGCTTCATTTCTATTTTATTATCTAACATAACCAAAACTTTCTCGTCGTATGGAAGCGACTGGCCATAATATTTTGAATTGTGAAGTAACAATAAATTCTGTGTAACGAAACTATCTTTATCAACCGTGAAATCATACAATTCTTTTTCTCCAACAAAATTTATTTTTTTGATTTGCTCCCATCCAATATCATTTCTGTTTAATAAATTAAATTCTTGAGTTAAAATGTTATCAACAATTTGATGCTTATCCGCTAAATTAAAAAGCTTATTTAAGGAATATCTTGTAAATTTTCCTTTTCCGTAGATATAATAATCATTGTTTCTAAAATTCTTGTAAAGCATTTTTTCTTTTATTGATTTGACCAAATAAGTCTGGACTGGTATATTTTCAAATTCTTTCATTTTTTGATTTAGATTTATTCTTTTAATTTTATCTAACTTTGAAGAGGAGCTTCCAATTGACAAAAACTTCTTTCTTCCTTCGTATCCTCTAGCAACTAATTCGTACATCAAGCCTTTTGGAGTATTGTGCGGATTCAATTTTGTTGAGATTCCTAATCTTAACTGCATTAAGGATTGTAGTTCCTGCAAGAACCATTTAGACTTGCAAAATATTTTTGGAGTAGGGTATTTGGAGTCTATTCCATCTTTTGTTTTAAATGTAGTCATTGCAACACAACCATCGCCATCAAAATAGCCTTTTACAAAAGATTCAATTTCCGTTCTTGGCAGTTTATACATATAAGCCGGGATTTTGCTTTCTTTTTTTCCACAATCAATCCCCAGCTTGCAAATATAATAAGATAATAATCTAGAATAAGCAACTACTCTTCCATCTTTGTACTCTTTTAAGTTATCTAAATCGAATAATGCTTTTATTAATTCTTTAAATCTGTTTCTTAACTTGGCATCATTATTTGAAAATGTGATACTTTCTTTATTCTTGTCTATGTTGCCATCTGACATTATTAACCCTAACAGCTCCATTAGCTCGGGTGATGTTATTCGAGGCAATTTTATCCAATTGCTTCTGGACAAGTTTTTGCTCTTGATTGTAAAATAACTTCCTTTCCTTATTAAATTCTCGACTGAGAAGTCAATCTTATGACTTTTTCCCTTGACTTTAATCTGATTCAATTTTGCAACATAAGAGCCTTCTTTCAATTCTTCCAATCGCTTCCACACTAAATTTCCATTTTCATAAATCAAAAATGGCTGATTGCTAGAAACTGTCAAAGTATTGCCATCACTTAACTGCACTCCATAAGCAGGGGCTTTTAATTTTGTTACATGTGTTATTCTGGCTTTAGAAATTTTTCCATCTTTGAAAGCAAAAGTTTTTATGGGTTTTTTTAGCTCTATAACTTTGATTTTTTCTCCTTGTGTTTTTCCATCTTTTTCTGCGTTCTTAAAGATATCTTTTGCTTTTACATTGCCTTTAGGATTTGTCAGTATTTTTGTGTCGCCGTCAACGCACATTATCTCAGGCCCGTTTATCAAGATAAAATGAGAGTTTGTCTCGTTCGCAACCGCTTTAGCAAGCAAGGTTTTTCCTGTTCCTGGAGGACCATGTAACAAAACACCCTTTGGAGCTTCAATGCCTAATCTTTCGAAAATCTCAGGATGCTTCAACGGCAGCTCAACCATTTCCCTGACTTTCTTGATTTCGTCTTCCAAGCCGCCAACATCTTCGTAAGTAATGTCTGGAACCCTTTCTTCCTCTATTTCAACCGCCTCTGACCTGAACTCTATTTCTGTTGAATCGAGGATTATAACTGCTACCTTGGGGTTTGTGTCAACCACAACAAATTTTATGTCGCCAAAGCCAATGCCCATCATGCTCTCGTCCAATATGCTGAATATGTCTTCATCAAAGAAAGGGTTGCCCATCATTGTGGATTTTCTTCTTTTTGCCCCGCCTAATGAAACAATGTCGCCTTTGACAACTGCCCTTCCAAGCAAGCCCTGCTTGAATATTTCCGGAGAAGCCCTTATAACTATGCCTTTTCTTGCAGGCGCAATAATAACTTTCTTTGCCTCTTTCACCAAAGCCTTTCTTACCTTTACTATTTCCCCAATTCCGGTTTTGGAGTTTTTTCTTATAATGCCATCCATTCTGAGGATGTTCAAGCCAATATCACCAGGGTAAGAACGATCTGCGATTGCTACTGTTTTTCTGTCCCCTTCTATCTCGACTATGTCGCCTGGTTTTATGTCTACTTCGCTTAGGTAGCCAGAGTCAATTCTAACTATGCCTTTATTTACATCATCTTGTATAGCTTCTGCAACTTTTAGCTTAAGTTCTTTTTCCGGCATTTTCGTTTTGACTATATGGTAGATATGGAGTTTTATAAATCTTGCTATTAAATGGTACTAATCAAAAATTTTTATACTAAGAAAGTCCGCTATAATTAAAATTTTTAATCCGTTCGCTTCGCTCATATCATCTACGATCGCCGCATTGCTCGTCTATTTATTGGAACAAAAATAAAATTTATCAAATACGAGTATTCTGCCTTTTTCGTAAAATTCTTAAACCTTCATTAGATGTGTAATAAGCAGAATACATTTTTAAAGATTGAATCATCCCATAAGTGCAACCAACTAAAACAGCTGCGTTTGAAATGGGAAGTTCATATTTAAAATCTGTATAAAAAGCTATTCCGAGTGTGGCTGCCTATAAAGCCAAAGCCAAGCTGCTATTTAAACCAGCTTTCTTGAATAAGCTATTTGCTTTTTTAATCCTAGATTGAATCTCTGCATCTGTCAAGGACTCTAGTGAGTTTGTTATTCTCCTTTGAGCATTTTGAATTCCTGCGACAACTCCTGCAGTTCCTACTACCATTTTGATTATCCAATATAACTCTTTTCAGCAGGAGCATTTACCTGCACTTTTGGCAATGGAATTGGCGGTGGCAGATTTACTTGTTGGCTTAAAATTAATGCTTGCACATTGCATTTTGTAAGGATTGTGTTAAGTAAGCCTCCCATAAGCTCTTTAGGCAGTTTTTTGTCTTTTTTCCAATCTGATAATATTTCTTTAGTTTTCTTGGGATCTTCCATGTAGAGAAGCTCGCCTTCAAACAAAATACTGCCCACATTCGGCTCGTATTTTGAAGTGAACTCAAAAATGAATCTCAGAACATTCTGCTTTTTGTCTTTTCCCAAGGAAAAATCATCTTCCTTGACATCTTTAATTGAAACATTATTGTTTATGTCAATCTTTCCATTTGCTGGCTCGCCTTTCTCTGCGCTTAATTTTGTAAAACCAAAGCCGACTATCATAAAAAAAGGATTTTAAGATGATATATAAAGTTATTGGAATCTTGTTTTAGATTTACTTGGAATGTTTTTTCTGCCCTTCATATAATTTCTTCACATAATCTAAGCTGGATGCTTCTTCTGACCCTTTGTCTAATCTTCTTTGAATCACACGAGGAAAGCGCAAAGCAAATCCAGATTCATAAGTCGGGCTTTTCTGTATTTCATCGTAACCGACTTCAATCACAATCTTCGGCTTGACTTTTACTTCCTTTCCCTTGTCGGAAACTATCAAAGGCTTGAGCAGCCTTGTCATCTCAGCAAAACTTAGCCCTTCCTCTTCTTTCTCCTTTAATCCGGTGCTTGCCTTTCCTACCTCTAAAAATTTTCCGTTCTCATCTATGCACGCAATTGTATAGCTGCTCAGCCATTTTGCCCTTTTGCCTTCTCCCCACTCTGCGCCTACAATCACTAAGTCAAGAGTTTCCATCATGTGCTTGAATTTAATCATATAGCCTATTCTTGCTCCCGGCTTGTATGGCGAATTAAGGGATTTAAACATCAAACCTTCATTTCCGGCATTGACTGCTTCCTTGAAGAATTTCTCAACATCTTTTTTTTCAGAAACTATTTTTATTTTTGAAAGCACTATACTTTTAGGCTCCTGCTTTATTATTTTCTCAAGAAGCTTTCTTCTTTTCTCAAACTCTTCGTTGAGCATGTTTTTTCCTTCATAATATATAACGTCAAAAACATTTAGCTCAACTGGCAGCTCATGTATTAGTTTTTCTATTTCGTATTTTCTCTTTATCCTTTGGGAAATATTCTGGAATGGCATGTATTTTCCTGTCTTTCTGTTGTAGCCAACCGCTTCTGAATCAATTATGAAGCTTTTGCCTTTTACATGTTTCTTTATGTATTCAACAACATCGGGAAATTGTTTTGTTACGTCCTCGAGCCTTCTGGTAAATAACCAAATATTTCCACTTTCATTTTTATGTGCGCTTATTCTAAATCCATCGTATTTGAATTCTATAGCGGCGGGTTTTCCAACAGTTTCAAATGCCTCTTCAATTGTGTCAACTTTCAAGGCTAGCATAACCTGGATAGGAATGCCGACTTTCATGCTCATATTTTCAAGCATTTCTATCCCTTTTTTTGCTGATTTTGCCACTTCGGCAAATTCATTTGTTACATCATAAGCCTTTTGAACCGCATCAGCATATTTGTTGTATTTTTCCCTGTCATTAACCTCAATGTCATTGCCTTCCTTGGTGTATTTGATTCCAAGGTGCTTGCCAAAGAATGCCCATACAATTGCATCACGCATGGCACCTTCCCCAACACCAAGGCGCATTTCCATAAGAATTGTCTTGACAATGTATTTTGACTCAATCGGCTTTGCAGACGTCAATAATTCCGCTATCAGCTGCGTCTTTCTGTCGACAGTTCCCTTGCCCTGCATTTCGGCAAGTTTCCTTATATTATCAAAAACTTTTTTTGCGGTAAGCTTTGTTTGGTGCAAAGTTGCTTGCTTTTTTGTCTTGACAATCTCTTCTGCCACTTTGCCCAAATCTCCTAATTTTTTCCATTCTTTCTCTATTTTATCAACGCCTATGCCTGTTGCTGTACTTAATGACTTAAGCATTAAGCGTGATGCAACCCCTATTTCCCTCGGATCATAATTTGGAAAAACCCTGCCTTCAAGAAGGAGTATAACATGCTCCACGTCTTCTGCACTTACATCTTTCAAGAACTCTGAGATGATGTGGGTTTTTTCAAGACGTTTAGTAGTTTTGTTTAATTCCTCGTATACCTCTACCAGTCTGGAGTAATCCATACAGGATATGAATAGAAACGAGTTTATTAAGTTTATTGAATCTAAAAAATTAAATAAATTGAAATGTATAAAAA
>CAZLGX010000095.1:0-5281 GCA_964559395.1 uncultured Methanosarcinales archaeon | reverse complement strand
TGCCATTATTGTTTCACCAACTGCAAGAAATGTAGTTTATGTTTTAAATGTTTTTAACTTATTTCACATGCTTCTTCAGCAAATCCATTATTTTCTTCCCCTCAGTCTTACCCCTGTGCTTTGCCATCAGCAGTCCCATGTAAGCGCCAATATTTAGATTTGGCTTTTCTTTTATCATTTCTTTAATCTCTTTTTCCAGTTCTTCATCAGAGACAGACTCAAAATGACCCAAATCAATTCGTTCACCCTTAATTTTCTTGACCAATAACTCAATAACAGCTTCCTTTGCTATATTCCCTTCATTCAAGTAAGACAATACTTCTTCATAGTCATCATCTTTTAGTTTTGATGAATCTAAATCAAACCTTGCCTTGATTTCCTTCGGAACATTGGCCAATGTGTTTGCTATAGCCAATGGGTCAAGCTTCTTGAATTTATGGACATATGATTCATATCTTAAATCATCAATTAGTTCCTTTGCCAACTGATGCGGCAATTTATATTTTTTCTCAAAATCTTCTATTTTGTGCGCTATCAATTTAGGGAGTTGTTTTTTCAGTTTTTCCAGATAATGTTTTTCTACTATGACAGGCAGCACATCTGTCTCTGGATAGAGGCGTGCAGCCCCAGGCAACGGCCTCAAGAATGAAGTTGTAAAATCTGGCTCAGCTTTTCTTACCTCTTTTTCTAGTTTTTTCCCCCGCTTTATCGCATCAATTTGTCTTCTGACTTCAAATTCTATAACTTTTGGGATGCTCCTCAAGTCTTGGAAACCCTTTATTTCTGTCCTTGCGCCTTGTTTTATTGAAATATTCACGTCCTGCCTTATTGTGCCAAGCCCTCTTTTAATGCCTTCAACGCTTCTTAATATCATTCCTATATGCGATGCAATCTCCTTTGCATGCTCTGGATTTTTTATTTCAGTTCCTGTTGCTATTTCTATCAAAGGTATTCCCAGCCTGTCAAGCCTGTACCTTACAAAATCTTTGCCCTCTTCTAATTTTTGAGCAGCTTCTTCTTCCAAGCAAATTGTTGGAATGGAAATTTTGCCATTACTTGAATCTATATGTCCGTCCATTGCTATCAGTGCAGTCCTTTGAAAGCCAGAAACATTAGAGCCATCAACAACGGTTTTTCTCATCACTTGGATTTCATCGACAATTTTTGCATTTAATAATAAAGCAACTTTCAAAGCCGTTTCCAGAGCTTCTTTGTTCAACTCATGCGGCGGCTCATCGTCAGTCTCAACTATGCAGACATCTTCAGAATTTCCTTCATAGATAATTTTCTTGTTTTTCATCATTTCAAATTCTGCCGCAATATCGATTTCTCCTGTTTCACCGGCAACTGCCCTTAATCTTCTTTCTATCCTAATATCTGGCTCTTTGTTGGAATTTAGAGTAGGACAATCGCAGAATAGTTTTTTGCCTTCAAGCTGCTGATGTATTTCAAGTCCGCATTTGAAGCCCTGTTCTTGATAGTTTAGTTCCATTTTACTCATTTGTTCTCTAATCCAATTTATATTTATTTGTATGCCCACATCCTATTGTCTCTTAATTTTTGTGGTCACCTTAATCTTGATTTTCCTTTTTGTCCCATTTGATTTTGTTGAGCAGGTCTTTTATTGGGAGCATTTAAAGAAAATAGAATTAGTGGTTATAAATATTTTGTTGCTATCTTCTTCTCTCCATAACTGGTGGTAATTTTGCATGAGATTTAATACAAAAATCCTTCTTCACCAATTCTCTCATTTATCTCGCCGGCATAATTAGTGAGCATCATTTTCTTTACTTCTTCCAGCTTGGTTGCATGACCGAGAATCCAGCCTAATTTGATGTAAGCCACTTCCGGCAGCATGTCTTCTGCAAAGATGCAGTTTAATTCAATAGACAATTTCCTTAAATTTGTATAAACGTAAGGGTGCACTCTGCCGTAGATTGCCTGAGTTGCAATAATGATTGGAATGCCACTATCAATCAATTTTTTGAACTTCTTCAACAAGGAATGTTCTGGATCAGTTGTTGGAACATGCCCAAGAGCAGTCGCAGCAACGACAATTCCTTTATACTTTTTTTCTAGATAATAATCAAAAATATTTGGATCTATGCCTGGATAAATATAGACCAAAGCAGTTTTATTTTCAAACTTGTTGTCAACTTTAACTTTATCATTGTTTCTTTTATTGTAATTATCATTCAATATTTCAAGTTTTCCATCTTCATAGACTTTTGCAAGAGGCAATTCATTTATTGGGCGAAAAGCATCTCTCCTGCTTGTGTGTAACTTTTTTACTTTTGTCCCCCTATTAAGTATGCAATAATTATCATCGCTTGTGCCGTGCAGGCAAGTAACTACAGCAGCGCCGTCAAACTTTGCAGCAGCGTTTACAGCGCACAATAAGTTTGAAAAGGCATCTGAAGAGCCCCTGTCAATGCTTCTTTGGGCAGCTGTGAAAACAACAGGCTTGTTTAAAAAAATAAGAAAAAAAGACATTGCGGCTGTTGAGAAATGCAGAGTGTCTGTGCCTTGAGTTACAACTACCCCGCTAACTTCATCCTTATTTAATTCAGATGCTATGCTTTCAGACATTGACTGCCAGTGCTCTGGCGCCATATCCTCGCTCATAAGCTGCATTACTTGCTCTGCTTTGAGATTTGCAATATTTGCGAGCTCCGGCATCATTGCAACAAAGTCATCGGCGGTATAAGCAGCATACACTCCGCCTGTTCTGTAATCAACTTTAGAAGAGATTGTGCCGCCGAATGATAAAATGGAAACTGTTGGTAAATTCTTTTTGGGAGCCAATTTTTTTAAGTTTGAAATGCTTGGCTGATATTTGCTAACTAACTCCATTTTTTTTATTCTTTTTTCGTCAATGCCAATGTTGTAGCCGTTATGAAGCTTTACAACTACATAGCCTTTTTCAAAAATCTCAGGCCTAGGCATCAAAATACCTTCGTAAACTTCCTCTTGCGTATGCACTTTTACAATATCGCCGGGTTCGGGTTTCATAAAAAGAAAGATATTATGAGCTTATTTAAAGATTACGAAAATAGAAAATAGAATTTACGTGCCATTAATGGCACAGTTTTTGATAAAACTTTTTCGCAAAAAAGTTTTTCGCCGATTTGCATGCGAGAACGCTCGCATGCTCGCGTTCATATCAACTCGCGAAAGGGTTATCCCATATATCCTGGCTTTTCATCCAGCATTTGCTTGGCTCTTGCTGCAGTCAACTGCTCCTGCAGCTCTTCATAATACTTCTCCACATCTTTTGTGACTGAAGGCCTGACCTTGTCAAGCGCTTTCTCGAAATGCCTTGGCAAGATGTCTCTTGAATTTATGTCTTCCCTCAATGCAAGTATTGCTGCCTCCCTGCCGACTGCTTCAATGTCCGCTCCGACATAGCCTTCTGTTTTTTTGGCAAGCTGCATAAGCAAGTCATCTTTTGATTTTATTTGATGTAGGTCAAAAATGGTTTTGTCTTCCTCGTATTCAACAGCAGTGCCCTCTTTTGTTTTTGCTGCAATCATCTTCTTGCCTTTAAGTTTCTCAGCAAGGACTTCAACGCTTATAGGCATTCCTTTTGTATGCACTTTGAAAATCTCATATCTTGATTTCTCATCAGGTATTGGAGTCAAAATCATCCTGTCAAACCTGCCAGGTCTTAGCAACGCTGTATCTACTATATCCGGCCTGTTGGTCGCCGCAATTACAACAACATCATGCAGGTCCTCCAATCCGTCTATTTCTGTAAGCAATTGGTTGACAACCCTTTCGCTTACATGGCTGTCTGAAGATGCCCCTCTTCTTGGAGCCAAAGCATCAACCTCGTCAAAGAAAATAATGCAAGGGCTTACTTGCCTGGCTTTTTTGAATATTTGCCTAACTGCTTTTTCGCTTTCCCCAACATACATGCTCAGCAATTCCGGTCCTTTCACGCTGATAAAATTCGCCTCTGACTCGTTTGCAACAGCCTTTGCCAGCAATGTTTTTCCTGAGCCTGGAGCGCCGTAAAGCAAAATACCCCTTGGCGGCCTTACTCCAAGCCTTTTGAAAGCTTCAGGATGCTTTAACGGCCATTCGACTGCTTCTATAAGCTCCTGCTTTATATTCTCCAAGCCGCCTATATCTGTCCATCTTACATTCGGAATTTCAACAAGGACTTCCCTTAGAGCGCTCGGCCTTACTACTTTCAGCGCTTCCTTGAAATCCTGTTGTGTCAATACCAGTTTCTCAAGCAATTCTTTAGGCAGCGGCTCGTCTTCCTTCAGCTTTATATCAGGCAATACTTTTCTCAATACTATCATTGCGGCTTCTTTTGCCAGAGAAGATAAGTCTGCACCGACAAATCCGTGCGTAATTTCTGCTAATTCCTTGAGAGCGACTACCTTGGAACCATAGCTGATTTTTTCCATGTATCTTTTGAGTTTTGAAATTTCTATCTTCTTGAACAATTCATTCTTTTCAGGATTTTCGACAAGGTATTTGTTGATGGTTCTTTCCAAGCTTCTTGAATTAGCGTCCTTATATCTTAGCAGAATGAGCAAGGCTTCTTTGTACTCCGGCTCGAAATCGCTTTCTTTAATCAAATTCTCCTTTGTGTACATTGGCATGTTTCTTGTGTGGATTTTTAATATGTTTAATCTGCCTTCCTTGCTTGGCACGCCAATTTCTATCTCCCTGTCAAACCTTCCAGGCCTTCTTAAGGCAGGATCAAGAATATTTGGGACATTTGATGCGGCTATCACAACAACTTTTCCTCTTGACTGCAGGCCGTCCATCAAAGCCAATAATTGCGCAACAACTCTTCTTTCAACCTCGCCTCTTGTCTCTTCCCTTTTTGATGCGATTGCGTCAATTTCGTCTATGAAGATTATAGAAGGGGCATTCTTTTCAGCTTCCTCGAATTTTTTTCTGAGGTTTTCTTCGCTGTTGTGGGCAAAAATGCCGCCGAAGCCGGCGATGAAGTTTTCACAACCAGGAACTGATATATCATAAACAAATTCTGGTTTCTCGTTTAGATATTCGATTTTTATAATGCAATCCCAATTTATGTATGTTCCAAGCATATTTTTACCTACTTGTAAAAGAATTTGTCCTTCTTCCGATGTAATTTCTTCTTCAAATTGGGTATCTGATTCTATGAACAAATCAGGGACAGCTATAAAAGAAGTGCCTTCTTTCAAGTCGGATGTTTTAACGCTTTCTATTTTATTATTTGTCAAAGTAAATAATGAATGGTCATCAGTTACAGTTATGGTTCTTCCACCAGCTGTAG
>CAZLGX010000094.1:0-5358 GCA_964559395.1 uncultured Methanosarcinales archaeon | reverse complement strand
TATTCCATGCTTCATCTGTTGTGTAATTACTAATGTTCAACAACCTAAAATAAGCGCTTTCTCTACCAGATTGGTTGTTAGCATAAGTATAAGCATCAGCAGATTTTTGATAGTTATCCAGACTAATTGACTTATTTATCTCTAATCCTTCGCTGTATATTTTACCAGCAAACCTGCCGCTGCCATCTGTAGATGTGAAATTTATTGTATTGTTTACAGTAAAATTCCCCCTGAAGCTTGCATTTCCAATAACTTCCAGAACATAATTAGGTGTAGTAGTTCCGATGCCGACTCTGCCGTTTGTTTGAATTGTCATAGCTTCTGTTGAACCCGACAGAAAAGAAAATTTATCATCCTGAACATTATTTAGTAACCCAATTATCCATTTGATGCTTCCCGCTTGAGCAAAACGAACGCCTGCATCATTTGCAGTTCCACCAGAATCTATATGGATATTTTCATCACCTGTTCCATCACCAATAGTCAATGGAAACCCCGGGCTCGTCGTCCCGATCCCAACCCTATTATTCTCAGCATCAACGAAAAATGTTGAGCCATCAACTGATAAGTTTCCACCAACGCTTAGATTTCCTGAAAAACTAACATTTCCAATCAAAGTCAAACTTAATCCAGGGCTTACTGTTCCAATTCCTACTTTTCCAAAAGAAGGAGTCATAAATATATTTCCAGTTGTTCCATTTACAACAAACAAAGCAGAAGTTTTATTCTCAATAATGAAATCTTGGGCTCCAAGAGAATTTGCGGACAAAACTATAAAGAGTAATATAACAATTGCAAAAGGCGAAAAGTTTTTATATCCGGCTTCCTTTGGAAGCCTTATGAAAGCAAAAAAGCCAGTAAAAAAGGACTTCTTTGAGCAGCTTGAGGAGTGGCAGAAAGATCCTAAATTCCGATTAGCGGTAGCTAAATTTGTCAAATTAACCACCTCTTGATTTCTTTTATGAATTCTTCATAATTTACGAACTTAGGAGTTCTGATTTTCTTGATGCCGTTGACTATGGAATAGGTTGTTAATGCGGCATCGCTAAGCATTGTCTTGTTGTCTTCAGAATACACTATGTCAAGATTGTTGATTGCAGCGCAGGCAATTATCTTAAAGTCATTTAATATCTCATCCTTGCTTTTTATGCCACCGATTTTCCTGTATGTTAAATAGTAATCTTCAGCTGTCCCATTAATTTTAGAAGTGATTGCAAGTTCATGATTTTTGACCACAAAGTCATAGATACTGAGTAGCGCAGTTCTTAGTTTTATTTCATATAATTTCACTTCTTTTGAAGTTTCCCTTAACTCAGCTCTTACAACTTTGAAGCCATAGACGATGAGTGGTTTTTTTAACTGCTCAAATGCTTTTCTGACTACCATTTCGTCCCTATTTTCCACTATCTTGCCGTAAATATTTGTGTCAAGCATTACTCTTTTCATCCGACACCACCTAAGAAATTATTTTCAGTTGTGCCATTGACAATAAAAAGCGCAGAAGTTTTATTCTCAATAATGAAATCTTGGGCTGCGTAAGCTTGCATGGCTGCAATTACCAAAAACAAAATCATTGCCAAAATGATAATATTCTTTCTCATGTTAGCTGCTTTTTCCTCAAATCCGTCAAGATCAAACTCCTCACATAATCAGATTTGTCAACGCCTAGTTCTTCAGCTACTTGCGATACAAGTTCGTCAAGCTTCTTTGTTATGCTAAACCTTATTTCGGGCATTTTTTGGGACTAAAATTGGATTAAACTCGTATTAAAGATGTTTTTTCCTCCTTAAATCAACTAAAATCAGGCTTTTGACATAATCAGACTTGTCAACTCCTAGACTATCAGATGTTCTTTCTATGATTTCATTCAGTTTTTGAGGTATAGAAAATCTTATCTCTGGCATTTTGGACTAAACCTGTATTAAATTTGTATTAAATTCGTACTAAGATAGTAATCGCTACTCTTGTTTTGTATCATTTTGGTACTGAATACGGATTAAAGTTGGATTAAATACGTATTCTAAGGTACATACTTATATATAAATATTACTATTTCGTATATTGGTATAGAAATGAAAGTAAAACCTATATTAAATTATTTTCAATATGGAAGTAATGATATAGATAAAGTCTTTCTAGTTTTTGACAATTTTATTTCATATGTATAACTATATTATTATAAGGCGTAACCCTAAATGAAGTTGTTCCTTGTGTTATGTTCGCAGTTCCAGCAACTTCAAGGTTTGAAGCTGGCGTAGTAGAAATGCCGACATTTCCAGAACTTGTTGCAAGGTAAGTATTATGCGCTACTCAGTTTCTAGTGCCTTCAATGTTCAAATCATAGACGTGCTGGGGGTCTAAGGTTTTAATGGAAGCAATCCCAACCCACATTATGTCTCCTTTGCTGACGTCGCCTGTATCTCGGAGGTTGGAGGGGGCGGGCTGGGCGGGATTATTATTGGAAAGCTTTATATATTCATCTAGATCATACTTATCTGGTGATAAGCAAATGCCTGAAGTTATTGTCAAGGTTCCTGAGGAATTGAAAGAATTTGAGTCAATATCTCCGATAAATTGGCAGCTTGTTGTAGAGAAAAGGCTAAAGGAAGAGTTTGAAGAATTAATCAGGCTTAAGAAGATAGTGTCAAAGAGCAAATTAACAGAAGAGGATGTGGAAGAGCTGTCTGAAGAAGTTGGTGATGCGCTGACTGAAAGATTATCCAAAAAGTGATTATTTATGTTTGTTGTTGTTGATACTAATGCTGTCTTCTCTGCTTTGCATGTTAAAGGCAAACCGTTTGATGTGTTTATGCTAAACACGATGGTAGGCTTGTTTAAGTTTATTGCGCCTGAATTCCTGTTTTTTGAGATTGGCAAAAGAATGGATAAATTATTGGCAAAGAGCAAATTATCAAAAGAGGAGATATCTGATATTTTTTCATTTCTTAAAAATGAAATTGATTTTGTTTCTTCTGATAAATTTGAAGACAAGGTGGACGAAGCAAAAAGAATATCGCCGCATTCAAAGGATGTATCATTTGTTGCTTTGTCTCTTAAATTGGATTGCAATATACTCTCAGGAGATAAAGGATTGAAGAGAGTTTTGCCTGATAGGGTTATTGCGCCTGCTAAAGCGCTGGAAATGTTATTTGGCAATATGGAAATGTAATTATCTTTATACGCAGGCACAGCAATTTTATCTTTTTCCCTTAACTCTGAAATTTGCACCCATCTTGTGCAGTAATCATTAAACTCATCAGCTTCCTTGTTCCAAACATCACCATCATATTTATCACACAATTCTTTATCATATAACTTAACAAAATAAGGATGCTCTGCTGTTGTGTTGATTGCTCTGCCATCCTCTGTTGCCATCTCATAAATTGGCTTAATGCCATGGTCAAGCCGGATTGACTTTTCTTTGGACTAATTTTCCTGTTTTGTTTTTTATTTTCACTCCAGATGAATTATGACATTATTATCACTCGTGACCCTCATGCCAGTAGTGCCTTGCGTGGCATTGAAAGTTCCTGCTACTTCCATTTTAGATGCTGGTGCAGTCGTCCCGATGCCGACTCTTGAACTTGTATTATCAACAAACAAAGTATTCATGCCAATGGATGTGTTTCCTCTTAAAGATGCATTTCCATCAACTTCTAATTTATTTGCTGGAGATGTTGTGCCAATTCCCACATTCCCAGAACTCGTTGCAAGGTAAGTATTATGCGCTACTATATCATTAGCTATAAAGTTTCGAGTTCCTTCTATTGATAAGTCATAGACGTGCTGCTCACCGGCGGCTTTGATAGTGGCTATTTCATCAAAAGTTATAGAGCCGAAAGTTTTATATACTTGATTCACATTATTCACAGAATACACAGAATTTAATGTAATAGGAGGTAAAACAATGCCAAACATAACATTGTCGGTTTCGGAGGATTTGAAAAAGGAAATGGAATCGCTGCCGGAGATAAATTGGTCAGAAGTAACCCGAGAATTTTTGTCTGAGAAAGTCAAAAGGCTGGCGTTCCTTAAAAAGCTGGAGGCGCAGCTTGAGTCCAAGGAAGAGCAGGAATTGACTAAATGGTCTGTTGAATTGGGAAGGAAGGCAAAGAAAGGAAGGTTCAAGCGATTGCTTGCAGAACTATCCCCTGAGAGAAGGGAAGAATTACTTTCTAAGCTGTCCCCAGAGAAAAGACGCAAAGCATTAGAGTAGAAAATGAAATTAGTATTGGATAATAACGTATTGTTTTCAATTATGAACCCAAAATCTGCCGCTTCATATCTCTTTTCATTGCTTAGAGCCGGATTTTCTGCTCCGGAATTCATCAAATCAGAGTTCGATGAGCACAAGGGCGATTGCTTATTTAAGTCTAAATTATCTGAGCACGAGTTTGAGATGAGGCAGGCAGAAGTTGAAAATGCTATTAATTTCTTCAAGCTTTCAGAATATGATGATTTTCTTGAAGCATCGGCAAATGCGCTGCCAGATTCTGACGATGCCGATTTTGTTGCGCTTGCGCTGTTGCTCAAAGCGGCAATCTGGTCAAATGACCCGCACCTCAAGCAGCAGTCGCTCGTTAAAGTGTACACTACTGCGGAACTGATTGGCAAAATGCTGAATGAGGAAATCTGAGTAATTTGTTTTTCTTCAATTTTCGGGATGGCAATCTCCATGCCTCTTCTTAAATCCCTAACCTCAACCCATCTAGTGCAATAACCGTTAAAGTTATCTGGCTCTTTGTTCCAAACATTATTGGCATATTTATCACACAATTCTTTATCATATAACTTAACAAAATAAGGATGCTCAGCAGTTGTGTTGATTGCTCTTCCATCTTCTGTTGCCATCTCATAAATCGGCTTAATGCCATGGTCAAGCCGGATTGACTTTTCTTGGAACTAATTTTCCTGTTTTGTTTTTTATTTTCACTCCAGATGAATTATGACATTATTATCACTCGTGACCCTCATACCAGTAGTGCCTTGCGTGGCATTGAAAGTTCCTGCTACCTCTAATTTGCTTGCCGGCACCGTCGTCCCGATACCGACGTTGCCTGAAGGATTCTGGAATAATCCTTGTACCCCACTTCCACTTTCAACACTTAAAGTTCCTCTAATAGTTAAAGTTTGATTCGGAGCAGTATTGTTTATTCCAACATTACCTTTGCCATCAATCCTTAATCTTTCAGCAGCATGCCCAACACCATCTCCAGTGTCAGGAACTGAAGTTGAGAATGTCAAAGCTCCTAATTGAGAGCCATTAGTTGAATTATACAATATTGCAGATATATTTCCAATCTGGAACATTTGAGATGCGTTATCTGAAGCTCTAAATAATAAAGAAACTCCAACACC
>CAZLGX010000093.1:0-5359 GCA_964559395.1 uncultured Methanosarcinales archaeon | reverse complement strand
ATGCTTAAAAGAAGGAAAGCGCAGGGAATGCCTGTTAATGTGATAATTATTGCTGTATTGGCTTTGATTGTTTTGTTTGTTTTGATAATAATCTTTACTGGTCAAACTAGGAAAACAGTTTCTACATTAGAGAGTTGCGAAGGAATTGGAGGGAGATGCGCTCCTGAAGGAGAATTATGTAATGTGGCAACAGAAATAACAAAAACAAACACAAAATGCCCAGGAACCCAGAAATGCTGCATTAAAATCTATGAAGATAAAAAATGATTATCAGTCTAATTAAAAATACCATATGGCTGGTCAGGCATCGCTTATTTAAAAAATCCCAAATAGCCCCTGACTGGGAGCTTATACTGTCAGTCGCTGTTTCGCTGCTTGCAATAGGGTTAGTTATTTATTTTGTAGTAAGGAGGTTTCATGCTTTTAGGGCAAAATAAAAAGGGATATGACTTAGGATTTACCATTATAATAATAATCATAATCCTTCTTTTATCCTCAGGAGTACTATATGCTGGCATCAAATATACCGCATCCAAATTAGACGAATCTTTACAAGTAGAATCATGCAGAATTTTAAATGAAGTGAAATTTGGTCTAAAGGAGGTAAGCAAAGAGGCGCTAACTTCTGGGGAGTCAATTTGTGCCACTATAGACAAGCATACAAACGAAAAAACTTTTGTTCCAACATCAAAATACAGGCAAGACAAAGAAGGTGCAGAGCTTGAAATAAGGGATATGATAAAAAACTGCTGGTATATGTGGTTGGACGGCTCAAAGCCGAATATGTTTAGAAACTATCCTTTCAGCGAAAGTTGCTTTACTTGTTACACATTCAAAGTTAGAGATAAAGTGAAGGGCCTGACATACACATCAATATCCAACTCAATGGATGCACCATATTTTGTCAAAGACGCAAGCCATAAATGCGCGCCTGGCGGTGGAGGCTATTGGAAAACAAGCTGCGGGCAAGGCGAAAAAGCAGTCCAATCAAAAGACCCTCAAATAAATATTGGCAATAAATGCTGCATTAAAGAAGGAAGGAATGGATGTGAGAATAAGGGAGGTATATGCTCTTCTGCAGGAAATCCGTCCGAAAAGGATTACTCATTATATAATAAAAATGACTTTTCATGCCCTAAAGGAGACCAAAGCTGTTATGTTAAAAAAGATGAACTTTATTCTTATACAAATTATATAAGAAAATCCGGCAGGGGCGGTGAAATTTTCTTCAAACCTATCAGCAATCAGCAAACTAATGAAATTAATTATATTCCGGGTGAGATATATACTGTATCCTTTATTAGCCCAAGCAAGCAAATATGCCTCAAATCAGCCGATAACAAAGGCACTTGCTATGCAATGATTGGCGCTTACGCTGTTGGTCTAGGTTTAGGTGGCATAGCCGTAGCCAAGCTTAGTTTCGTTGGAGCGACCCTGACAACAGTTGGGAAATTTTTATTGGGCACTGCTGCAAGCCATATTGGAGTAACCTTAGGAGCATACCATCTTGGAGTGCTAGACAATCTTGCAGTAAAAGAATCCAACTGGGCTGTTGGAGGTATAGGAAATGACGTTCCAAACATCATTTTAGTTTCAACATTAAATGATGCAAAGGAGCTTGGATGTGCTGTGGATTATGGAGAGGAAAAATGAATTTTAACAAAAAATCACAAGGCCTTGGAAGAAATGCTATATTTGGCATTATCATCCTTTTGTTTATATTGGGTGTTGTAGCATATATGATATGGACACAAAAAGACCAAATCTATACTTTAGTAGACACGGCATTCACCTAAACCTTAAAATGAAAGAAGAAGCGCTAAAATGGGTCCTTGGATTATTGGTAGTTGGAGTTATACTATTTGTCCTTTTTTATCCCGGGCAATTATATGCCCAAACTAAAGACGCTGTGTTCAATTTTGTGTACAGAAATATGCCTGAAAAAAGAGCCCCTCAAATTTCGGTTCGCTCGGAAGTGCCGGCAGAATTTGAAAAGTATTTTGATACTTTAGTTTTAAAAATGAAGAATCCAGGCTCCCGAGAAAATTGCAGAGTTGAAATCGGCCAAATGCCAAATGCAAAAGGCTTTAGCATAGCCTTCAAGAGCGACAAAGTTCAAATAGCAAAGATAAGTGAAAGAGGACTATCCCCTTCTGAAAAAACGGAAACAATAGCAGGGCTAAAACCTTGCACAGTCAAAGGCGAGAAATTTAATGCATTTTACAGATGTTTAGTCAATGGTAAGTTGTGCAGCGATACCTATGAAGAAGGAGATTTTTCAATAGATAAAAGCTCAAGCATCGCACCGTTTTTGTTCAGATTTGACACTAGCCACATGTGTGTTGTTTATACAGAAGTTTCTGGCGGCTCATTTGGGTGCTCTTATGACTGTTTGCGCCAAATGCAGATAGTTTACCCAGATTGCAGCAAGCCAACTTAGAGGGAAAAATGATAAATAAAAAATCTATTTCAGACGTTTTTCTTGTTTTTGTGTTTGGTGTTTTTGTGTTATTTATATTGACAGTGATAACACCAAGATTAATAGGGACAGGAAGCGCTGAGACATCAAAATACCTAAGCAAGACCGGGAATTACGACAGAGACCCCTTTTCAGACTATTATGATGCATGCGCATGCGAATATTCAGATGTGAATGAAGGATGTCCAATTGGAGCGCCTACAACTGGCTCGACAGCGAAAGCAAGGGAGGAGGCATGCGAGAAAACTATAAAGGCTTCAACAACATAATTTATAAATAAAAAATGTTTAATGGCAAAAAATCTGTAGTTTCTAATCTTGAAACAATAGTTAGAATAGGGGCTGCTCTGTTGCTCATTTTCCTCATAGTTCTTCCCCTTTGGAATAAGGCGCATGCGGCACTTACAAGCCAACAATATCAAAGATCTTTTGAAAGGTTTGTTGATGATATAAACAAAATGAATTTAGGCAAAGACACATTTACTATTAGCCTAAAAGAAAAATCAGCAATCATAGGATTCAGCAAAAATTCAGAGCGCTATGAGTGCTTTAACTGCTATATAGGTGTGCAAAACAGACCTTCAGTTATAGTCAATAAGCCAAAAAATGAATATTGTGACAATAAGGCATGCATTTGCCTTTGTGGTGAGGCATTTAATTTGTTGGAAAGCTCTTTGGATGGAAAATCAATGAAGCTTGGGCAATGCTCTTCACTTCTAAAATGCAAAACAGTGGAAAGACTTGATATTATTGACAAAGTTGTCATTAAAACTTACCCTGGGATAAATCTAGGAATAGCTACGCTGGGCGGAGGCGGTCAAGAATACTGGAAAAATGGATTTCTGTTTGCAAATGGAATTTCAGGGGCAAATGGGTTGAAAATGCATAGTGACAACCTAAATGTGCTGAATGTAGAAAAAAGACTAAACTTGATAGGGGTTTGTAATGCAGACATGCTCGGGTTCAACAAAAACACTTTAAAATTTGATTCGTGCATCATAACAGAGTACGATGAGGCCAAAAAATTAGAGGCTTCAAATATGCAGGAAGCAATAAGGGTATACAAGGAGTTTATTGATAAATATAAGAATGGACGTGAAGTTGAGGAATCCCTATTCATTATAGGTAAGTTCTATTTTAACAGCAATAATTATAAAGAGTCATCAGAAGTACTTTGCAGATTAACAAAAGAATTTCCAACATCAAGCTATAGGGACGAGGCATCAAAGATTTTAGTTGAAATAAGTAAAAAAATTCCGGGGCAAATGTGTGCTAGCCAATAACAAAAACAATTTAAATACAATATATCAATAAAATTCTATGTCAAAAAGTGGCCAGTTAGTGCTAAAGGCAATTGTAAGCCTCCTCATTTCTGCATTAGTTATAGTGTTATACCCAATTGTAGGACAGACATATGCAAACAGAGAAACATTCAAGAACATGATAGTAGCAAGGGACATTGCCCTAACTATTGATGCGTTATACTCGCGCCCTTATGACGCAACGGTTTATTATGAAAAAGATTTGGCAGGCTCTACAGTCGAGTTTTCTGGAAGTTATGTTAAAGTTTATGATAGAAGTCTGGGGGAAAAATTTGACCCTTCCCTTGCAGAGTACAAATTTTTCACAACAGGACATGAAATAAATGCCAAATTTGAAAGCCCTAAAAAGATTAAGTTCGAGAAGAAAGGCAACATTTTGACAATTAAAAAAGATGAGACTATTAAATAGCAAGAAGGCCACAGAGCTCTGGATTCCAAGCACAATGCTTTTTCTGATAATTTTTGTAGTAGTTCTAGGGTTCAGTATGGTGGCATTTTATATGATCGCAAATTCTTTTATCTCAAGAAACTTGGAAGCACCAGGTCAAGTCGAAAAATATATTTTGGTTGAGAGATTCTATAATTCCCCTGAATGTTTTGCTTATAAGGATGACTCTGGCAGAACTTACCATAACTTGATAGATTCAATCAAATTCAAAAATAACGTGATGAATTCATGCATTTCAGCAAACAATTACAAATATGCCTTTAAGCTTGAATTGGAAGAACAAGGAAACTTTGAAAGGAAAGTAGTAACAACCTCCAACTGGATTGAAGGCATCAAATTCGAGATTGAGACTAAGAATATATTAGTTTATTCCGATAATAAGATAAAAAATGCCAAATTACTTGTTTATATCCAAAATGCATAGGTCAAAGAAGGCTATGCTGGAGGCTGAAGAGTTGCCTGGAATCATTACGCTTATTATAATAGCTTTCATATCATTATTCATCTTTCATTCATGTAACTCATTTGACCAACAGAAAAAACAGGGTCAAATTGAAGCATCGCTCGACCAATTAAATGTTAATTCAAATTTAGATTATTTTTTACGTTTCCAAGTCGATGGTGACAAGACAATCGCAGATATAATAAGCCAATCTTATACTGGCAATGATTATCAACAGTTAAAAATTATTTTTAATAAGTATTTTGCGGATATTTATGATTCAAAGGGGATAAGCTATGATTTGATGATTGGCAGGGTAACTTTAAACTCAATAAATTTTATTGGAGAGGTAAAAGAAGCCTCAATTGAACTGCCTTTGCTCAACAAAGATACAGTTACCATCACACTGTTGGTAGGAAAAGCCGGAGTTGTTCAACCCGTATGATGCAGAAAAAAGGGTTCGCAATTCATTGGTTTGCTATAATCTTTGGATTTTTTATAGCCATAGGAACATTTTTTTATTTTTATATTCATAGCGAGAAGCCTATTACCGGAGAATTCATCGGAGACTTTCAATTGAATCTTATCAAAAATTTTCAGAAGGCAGAAAGCGCCCTTTTCTACATCGACCAATCCGCAAAATACTCTTTGCAGCAAGCCATTTACGAG
>CAZLGX010000092.1:0-5424 GCA_964559395.1 uncultured Methanosarcinales archaeon | reverse complement strand
ATTTTAGGGATTCTTTCAAAGGTGTATTCTCTATTGAGAAGCTTCCAGCTGAAAATATACAGGATGCCATTAAACTTATGGAAAGATTAAAAAATAAGAAGATAAACTCTTCAGTAAATGAATAAGGCAATCTCCTTCATAGGAACCGGAAAGATGGCTACAGCCTTGATTAGTGCAATCTATGAAAAAAAACTTTACGAATCCATAATAGCAAGCGACCACAAAGAAGAAAACCTAGCCAAAATAAAATCAAAATTCAATGTAAAAACAACAACAGACAACAAAGAAGCCATAAGAAATTCTGAGATTGTTTTCATCTGCGTAAAGCCGCAGGACATAGATGTTGTTCTAAATGAAATAAAATATGAAGTAAAAAATCAACTGATTGTTTCAATAGCCGCAGGAATAAAAATAAGACATATAGAATCAACTTTAGGCAAAAAAAGGATAATAAGAGTGATGCCAAACATAAACTGCTTAGTAGGAGAAATGGCAGCAGGGTTTTCAGCAGGAAAGTATGCAACAAAGGAGAATATAAAAGAAGTTGAAAATTTATTGAACTCGGCAGGAATATCATTTTTGATAAAAGAAGAATTAATAGATGCTCTTTCATCAATAAGCGGAGCAGGCCCTGCCTTTTTTGCCTATTTCATTGATGCCATGGCAAAAGCAGGAACCAGGAACGGATTAGAAAAAACCATGGCTTATAAGCTGGCTGCCAAAACTGCATTAGGAACCGGAAAGCTATTGATTGAAAAAAATCTAAACCCTGATGAACTGATAAAGATGGTTGCTTCGAAAAAAGGCGTTACACTAGCAGGATTAAAAGTGTTAAATAAAAACAAAACAAATAAAATCATTGAAAAAACAATCAATGCTGCGATTAAAAGAAGCAAAGAATTAGGAAAATGAGAATACTGCAACAGGCACAACTGGCAGAAGAATCATCAATCAAGCTAGCTGTATTGCCAACTAGTGTAAAAAATAAAGCCTTGGCAGCAATAGCAAAATCAATAAAAATCAATTCAAGAAAAATAATCGAGGTAAACAAAAAAGACTTAGAATTAGCTGAAAAAAAAAGATTAAACAAAGTTTTGATTGATAGATTAAAAATAGACAATAACAAAATACACGAGATGGTGGAAGAAATACAAGGTGTTGCAAAACTCGAAGATCCTGTCGGAAAGAAATTATCTCAAACCGAGCTTGATAAAGGGTTGATGCTTTATCAAGTTACATGCCCTATCGGAGTTATAGGCGCGATATTCGAATCCAGGCCTGATGTTGTGACTCAAATAAGCGCCCTATGCATAAAATCAGGTAATGCTGTAATATTGAAGGGCGGCTCTGAAGCATTAAACTCAAACAGAATACTAGTCAAAATAATATCAGAGGCTGCAGAGAAAAATGGAATTCCAAAATGTGCTGTGCAGCTGATTGAAACTAGAGAGCAAGTTTCAGAAATGTTGAAAATGCATGAGCACATTGATTTAATAATCCCAAGAGGGAGCAATGCTTTTGTGAAATATGTCCAAGAGCACACAAAAATACCAGTTTTGGGGCATTCGGAAGGAATATGCCATGTTTATGTTGACAATGGCGCTGATTTAAATAAAGCCATAGGTATAAGTTTTGACGCAAAATGCCAGTATCCAGCTGTATGTAATGCGATGGAAACATTGCTTGTGCATAAGGACATGGCAAAAAATTTTTTGCCAAAAATGATTAAAAAATTCAAAGAAGTGAATGTCGAAATCAGGGGGGATAACATAGCAAGAGATATTGTAAAAAATATAAAAAAAGCTACAGAAAAGGACTGGGACACAGAATACAATGATTTAATTTTATCTGTAAAGGTTGTTGATGGTTTAGATGAAGCAATAAGCCACATCAATAAGCATAGCTCGAAGCACACTGATGCAATAATAACAGAAAACAAAAAAAATGCGGAGAAATTCATGGATTTAGTTGATTCGGCATCAGTCATGTGGAATGCCTCAACAAGGTTTGCAGACGGTTTCAGATATAGAAAAGGCGCTGAAATCGGCATAAGCACTGCAAAATTCCATGCCAGAGGCCCGGTTGGACTGGAAGGATTGGTTATTTACAAGTACAAGTTAGTGGGAAAAGGGCACGTTGTAAAGGATTACGCTGGAAAAAATGCGGAGAAATTCACGCATAAAATAATTAAAAGGTTATTCTAAAATGCCAAGAAATCTAAAGTCAAGAAGAATTGTAATAAAAATTGGCACAAATACCATTACAGACAGAAGTGGAATGTTGGACTTGAAGGTAATAAACAACTTAGTTTCTCAAATAGCCAAGATAAAAAATAGCAGGGACCTAGTGATAATAACAAGCGGCGCAATAGGCGCCGGCATGAGAGAGCTAGGCTTAAAGGATCGGCCAAAAGATATAGTAGGCAAGCAAGTTTGCGCCGCAGTAGGGCAAAGCATATTGATGGCAAATTACCATTCTTTGTTCCATAAATACGGGATAAAAATAGCGCAGATTCTGCTTACTTACGATGACCTGAATGATAAGGAAACTTACAAAAACTTAAAGAACAGCATAAATAGGTTATTTGAACTTAGAGTCATACCAATAATGAATGAGAACGACCCAATTTCCATAAATGAGATAGGACCTTCTTTTGGGGACAATGATGCTTTGTCGGCAATGATTGCAAGCAAGATAAAGGCTGACTTGCTAGTGATACTTACAAATGTAGATGGACTTTATGATAAAGATCCAAGCAGCAAAGGCGCTGTGCTTATAAAAGAAGTTAAAAATATAACAAAAAAGATAGAAGCAATGAGAGGAAAAGCTTCTGATTTGGGAATAGGCGGCATGAAAACAAAAGTGGAAGCTGCTAAAACAGCAATAAAAGCAGGCACTGATGTAGTCATAGCAAACGGAAGAAAAGAAGATATTCTGACGAAAATCGTAAGCGGCGAAGATATTGGCACAATTTTTTATACAAAAAATAAATAACGCAAATTCGAAGTAAAATTATGAATAGTTGAATCATCGGAAATCTTCGATTTCCGGGTGTGCTCAAAAATTCCAAGCATTTTTGACATTGCGGGATTGAAAATTTAAGGTTGAATACCATATGCTTTAGCTTGAATTTTCAATAATATTAAATAATACATCATATTTAAAATTAATAAAAGAGGTGCCTTATGGAAGTTAAACTATGGAAAAAACCAAAGAATTGCATTATTGTAGAAGGCTTTCCGGGCTTTGGATTAGTAGGAACAATTGCATCAGAGTTTCTTATTGAGCATTTAGAGACAGAGCAGATTGGCAAGATAATCTTTAATGACATGCCAGCAATGGTTGCGATTCATGAAAACAAGATTGTTGAGCCATTGGGGGTGTTTTATAACTCAGAATATAACTTAGTGATTCTGCATGCAATTACTGCAGCAACTCATTACGAGTGGGAGATGTCCAATACAATTGCGAAAATCGTCTCTGACTTGAATGCTAAAGAGATAATATCACTTGAAGGGGTTGGTTCTGGAGAAGACAGCGAAGGCAACAGGGTATTTTATTACGCCAATAATGAAAAAAATGCCAAAATCTTTGACAAAATCGGAATACCTAAGTTAAACGAAGGAATAATCATTGGAGTTACAGGCGCTATTTTGCTTAGAATGGAAAAAACCCCTATAAGCTGCCTGTTTGCAGAAACGCATTCTAATCTGCCTGACAGCAAGGCCGCAGCAAAGATAGTTGAGGCTTTAGATAAATATTTAGGCATGGATTTGGATTATAAGCCATTGCTGGAGCAAGCCCAAAAATTCGAGGAAAAATTGAAGACTATCTTGAAAAAAAGCCAAGAGGCGCAGGAGATAAGCGACAAGAAAAAACTAAGCTATTTTGGGTAAAAGATTTTACATAGCAATCTTATAGCTTATATCTTAAAATGCTTTTTCTTTACTTTTGTGATTTCAACCTTTTTATGTATGCCTTCATTTATGCACTTAAAGCATTTCTCTTCATGTTTTGAGGCATAAGATCTGCTAGGTGCGCCTTTCCAGCATTTTCTCTTGCACTTGAATAGGGTTAAGCCGTGTATCTTACACTCTAAGAATTTTTTCTTCACTCCATACACCATGCAGACCTTTTAACCACAGACTGCCTTGCCTATGGTTAGTTGCTCTTAAGAGCAATTGTCCTTAAATGGTGTCTTTAACTTCAACTACCATAACAAAATCACCTTCATTATTATCATAAAATGCCAATGGCCAAGAAGGAAAAGCGCAGGTATATAAGCTGTGAACCTTAAGCAGTAACCTGTGATCATTAAGCATTAATCTGTAAAGCGTCGTACCTGCCAAGGTATCAGTTGGGCTTGCACAGCAAATATTTATCTTAAATCATAGATTTAACATAAAATAAATGCCGCACCTCCTGCACTACCTCCAAAGCCATCAGCAATCTCGTCCATAAAAATGGATAAGCTTAATCAAGCAATCTGGTAGTCCAATTGGTTATTTGTATTTTATTATCCAGTTGGGCTTTCTCTATCTCTAATTTTTCAATTTTATCTTCTATTTTTAGTTCGTCAAGCTGGGCAATAATTTCTTTTTCATCTTTATCCCGATAGAAGAAATCTCTTTTTTTCTCAAATAAGGTGCTTAAATTCGCTATGCTACTTCTTAAATCGTTGATTTTGATGATGGCTTCTGCTAATGCAATGTTTTCTCCTGCAACATTAGTATTTAAATTCGTTTTTTGTATTTTAATCTTCAATTTCCTGATTTCTTCAAGCTTTTTATCTATTTCTTCTGACAGTTTTGAGGGGTTAAATTTTGTTTGCTTGCCTTTTTCTCTGTAAACATTTTCCTTTCTTAGCAGAATTAGTCTTGCTAATCTGCTTTGTTCCTTCTTTAAGGTACTTAATGCTTCTCCTAACTTCATATTCTCACTTATAAAAATCGAAAAATAATTAATTTAAATAGCTATAACACGCGTTTTTGTGGGTGCAGAAACACTTACAAAAGATTTAAATATAAGTTTATATTATATAAAATTATTAGTGTGGGCGTAGCGGGAGTTTCAGCCCAACATCAAAATAAGGCTTTTGAACCCGCGACCGTAAGCTTGCGAAGCAAACGTTCTGTCCGAACTGAACTATACGCCCTTTACACTTCTTCCTTTTCCATCAAGATAAACCAATACTAATGGTCTTTCATCTTTGTCTTTTGCTAAATAGCAATACAGGCTTTGACCCTTTTCCAAATCGCAACCAATTGCAACTAGCTTATTGATAGAAATACTCAGCGTGGCTCTTTTTTGGGCTACCTTACTTTTCCAACCTATGTTTTGAAATTTTATTTTCATATCGATTAATTACTATTATTAGTAACCAATATAAGTAACAATAAGTATATAAATCTTTTGGTACTAAAC
>CAZLGX010000091.1:1920-5445 GCA_964559395.1 uncultured Methanosarcinales archaeon | reverse complement strand
AAATAAGGACTTCAAAATAGAGCAGCTTTCAAAATTCGAGCAAATGCGCGCAGAAGATTTGGCTAAAAAAAAATATAATTCTATAATGCTTCCTGTGGGTTCATTTATGAAAAACAAGGGAGTTTGTTATGTTGAGAGTGGTTTATAAGGTAGTGTTGAAGGGAGAGCAAGCCTATATTCCGCAGCACCATTAGTTTGTAAATTCCTTTTTCTTAGAACTCCTCTTCTATCCATTGTTCCTAAAAATTTATCAAAATTTCCGATTGCTTCAACAATCGAATCTTCTCCAACTGCCAATACATCCTTCACAAATCGCCATGGGTGAAATGATAAATAACGTTGATGCTTGAAGTCGTATCTTTTTAACTCTGTCTCACCAATTTGTCGCAATCTAGGCGTAATGCCTTCAATTATTGCAGCAACTAATTTATCTCCTTCTTCATCTCCACTAAGCTCCCCAAAAACCTCACGCGCCTCATCTTCATCAAACCATTTCGGGATTGTTCTACAACACTTTCTTACCATAGGCTCTCCCAAATCTTCATCACTTTCAAAAAAAGTTCTAACATTATTTGGAAGAAGAAAATACCTTATCATCTTAAATCCTTTATCTGTGTTTATATAATGTGATACCCTTATAGGGTCATTTCTACATTCATCAGGAATATGAATGCGATGGTCTAAAGAATGGCTAATATAATATAAATTAGTATCTGTATAACTTTCCCATCTTTCCTCCGGTCTTGTATCTATAATCAAAAACCCTGTAACTCCATACCGTCCCATAACTATATCACTCGGAAGAAAAAATCGAGAATGCAAAAATTCCTGTAAGACATCTTTATTTCTTGGTAAAACTGCAGAAGCTGCTATTCTTTCAAGTGGACTTCCTTCGTATAAAATAACTGAACTTTGTCCTGAAACTATATCTTCCCCCATATATTCGAGTTATCCACAATAGATTAAAAATCTTTCTATGATTACTACTACAAAATTAGAAATAGCTAATGATGCTCTTCCTTCTTTGGCGCTTCAAAATTCACCTTTTCAAGCCTATCTACCAACTCCAAAGCAAATCTTGCTGCCTGTGCGCCATCAACAATCCTGTGATCGTAAGTCAATGATATTGGCAAAATTTTCCTGATTTCAATTTTTCCATTTCTTGCAACTGGCTTTTCAACAACTCTTCCAACTCCAAGTATTGCGCTTTCAGGGTAATTAATTATTGGAGTAAAAAATCCAACTCCAACAGAGCCAAGATTGCTTACACTGAATGAACCTCCTTTCAAATCCATAACATTTACTTTTCTTGTTTTGACATCGTTGGCTAATTTTTCAATTTCTTTTGCAATTGTTTTGATATCCTTGTCTTGTGCTCCCTTAACAACAGGTACAAACAAACCTTCTTCTGAATCAACTGCAACTCCAATATTATAATATTTTTTCAAAACAATTTCTTCTCCTTCAAGAGAAGCGTTTAGATAAGGATGTTTCATTAAAGTTACAGCAACAGCTTTGACGATGTAAGGCATCAAAGTTAACTTTATTCCTTCTTTTTCATAAGCTGCTTTTTCCTTTTCCCTCAAAGCTGATACATCTGTGACATCTGCTTCGTGCATATTTGTAAGTTGCGGTGCTGTAAAAATTGATTCTGTCATTTTGCTGGCTACTATTTTCTTAACACCATGCAAAGGAACTCTGTCAATGTAGCCGAAGAAGTCATATTTTCTTACAACTTTTATTCCAGCAGATTCTTTTTTTGATGTTCCAGATGCTTTTTGAACGTCTTCTATTGTAATTCTGCCTGTAGGTCCAGTTCCTTTTATGCTGTTTAAATCAACATTCAATTGTTTTGCAAGATTTCTAACAGCAGGTGTAGCCTGCACTGATGCGCCCAGCCCGCCTCCTCCAACTCCGCCCGAGGCTGTTGCAGATGAAACGATTGGCTTCACATCTTTTGCTTCTTCAAGAAATCCGACTACAGAGCCAGTATAAGGCACATCTGATTTTTCTTCTCTTTTTGCTTCAAAATGTTTTTTAGCATCTTCGTCTGTTTCATGCTCTTCAAGAATCGTAACCATTGTTTCTCCAACATGAATAATGCCGCCAGCAGCAACATGAAGCTTCAGGATTTTGCCTGATTTTGGACTTGGCATTTCAACAATTGCCTTGTCTGTCTCAATCTCTCCAAGCGGCTCATCAGCTTTTACTTTGTCTCCTTCATTGACAAACCACTTGACTATTTCTCCTTCATGTATGCCTTCTCCAACATCCGGAAATTTGAATTCGTATGGCATTTTATTGACAATGTTCTATTATCGACTTTTCTTTTCAATCCGTTCGCTATCGCTCACAATATTTAGTGCTCGGCTTTGCGTTTCTGCCAGTGACATGCGAGGTTCGCCTCGCTCACCATTTACCACGCAAAGCCTCGCCAATTTACTCATTAGTATTGAATAAATTCGAGGCGAATTTTAGTGGCAAGACAAAATTCGCCGAGACTGAACTTTGTCGCCTCAAAGGCGACGGATTGAAATTTTATTATTAAGTTAAAAATTTAACCTTTTCAAAAACTCATCACTTTCTCAATGCCTTTTATTATCCTATTCGCATCAGGCAGATAATATCCTTCCAATTTTGCAAATGGAATTGGAACATCTGGGCCAGTGATTCTTATGACAGGAGCTTCCAAACTTAACAAAGCTTTTTCATTTATTGAAGCAATAAGCTCTGCGCCAAATCCTGCTGTCCTTGGAGCTTCATGCGCTATAACACATCTACCTGTTTTTTTGACAGAGTTTATTACAGTCTCTGAATCATAAGGATTTATGGTTCTTAAGTCAATCAACTCAACGCTATATCTATTATTCAATTTTTCAATGACATCTTGGCATGTCTTTACCATTGCTCCCCATGCTATCAGTGTTAAATCATCTCCCTGCTGCAGGACATTTGCCTTTCCAAGAGGAACGGTATATTCTTTTTCAGGGATATCTTGTTTGATTGCCCTATAAATCCTCATTGGTTCGTAGAATATAACAGGGTCAGGATCTCTTATTGCAGCAGCTAACAATCCTTTTGTGTCGTATGGATTTGAAGGCACAACCATTTTTAGTCCTGCAATATGGGAAAACAATGCTTCTCCTGATTCGCAATGCAATTCCAACGCCCTTATCCCTGTTCCATAAGGAGCTCTTACAACCAATGGACATGTAAATCTGCCTCTGCTCCTGCTTCTTATCCTTGCAGCATGGCTAAGCAATTGATCAAAGCCAGCATACATAAATCCGCTAAACTGAATTTCAGCAATTGGCTTCATTCCATTGACAGCCAATCCAATAGAAGCTCCTATAATACCAAGCTCTGCTAATGGCGTGTCAATTACTCTATCTGGCCCAAATTCTTTTTGCAAGCCATCTGTTGCCCTAAAAACTCCTCCGTTTAATCCTACATCTTCGCCCAATACCATAACAGACTTGTCTCTAGCCAATTCCTGCCTTAATGCCATTGTTACTGCTTGGACTA
>CAZLGX010000091.1:0-1820 GCA_964559395.1 uncultured Methanosarcinales archaeon | reverse complement strand
TCTTTTTGCTGCGGCGTCATTTCCGCATACACATGCTTAAACATATCTTTAGGATCTGGAGGCTGAATTTTTTCAAATTCTGTGACTGCTTTTTCAATTATTTGCTGTGATTGTTCAAGAACTTTCTGCTTGTAAGAGTCATCCAATAAACCTTTTTTTCTCATGTATTTTTCCAGCCTGTCTATCGGATCTTTCTTAGCCCAAGATTCAAGCTCTTCTTTGCTTCTATATCTTGAAGCATCATCACTTGTGGAATGATCACACATCCTGTAAGTAAATGCTTCTATTAAAGTAGGCCCTTTACCTGCTCTTGCCTTGTCAATTGCATCTTTTGTTGATTTATGCATGGCAAAAATATCCATGCCATCTACTTGTATGCCTTCAACACCGTATGCAATCGCTTTTTGGGCTATTGTTTCAGAGTGAGTTTGCTTTGGTCTGGGGACAGAAATTGCATATTGATTGTTTTCGCATATAAAAACAGTAGGTGTTTGGAATACTCCGGCAAAATTCATCGCTTCATGGAAATCTCCTTTCGAAGTAGCTCCATCCCCGAAATAAGTTATTGCGACTTGCTTTGTGTTTCTTAGCTTAGCGGCCCAAGCTGCTCCAACAGCATGTATTATATGAGTCCCAACAGGAATTGCTATAGGAAAATTATTTATATTCTCAGGAGCCCTCATGCCTCTTTCATCTCCATTCCAGTATTGAAGAATTTGGACAATAGGGTATTTTCTAGCTATCAGCAAACCGGAATTTCTATACATAGGAAATACCCAATCATCATCTTGCAAAGCCATTGCACTTCCAACTTGACAGGCTTCCTGTCCTTTGAACTGAATATAAGTGCCTAGCCTTCCTTGCCTTTGCATGTTAAAGGCTTTTTGATCAAAAACACGAATCAGAACAAGCATCTCATAAGCTTTCTTAATTTCATCATTTGAAATCTTAGGCATCAGCGCTTCGTCAACATTTCCAGATTCATCCATTACCTGCAGATATTCTATTTTAAACTCTTTAAGCACTCTTTTTGGCATTTAGATATCCTCTTAAAGTCAGATTTTTGGCATATTTATAAATTTTATTGAAAGCTTAAATGAAGAATTTTGCCTTGGGATTTGTAAACCTCCTCAAGCAAATATTAACAAAAAGATTATTAAATAGATTGGCCTTCCAGCAGGTAGAATGATAAGTAGAAGAGAATTTACTAAAGCGCTTGGAATGTTTGGGTTAGATGAACTCGTAAATAGGGCAGTCCCAAAAACCATTGCGCAAGCTGTTAGAACCACAGAAGAAAACGCTTCAATGAGATTCCTTGAGACTCTTGACCAATACGTTCAAAATAATCAAGGTAAAATCCAGCCCTATACTGAAGAATCCGGTACAGGTGTTTACTTACTGGGTAATCTTTACATTGTGCAAATTAAAGAAGGTAAAAACCTCTTCAAAGTCACAGTCCAATCTGAAAGCGAAGCCGCTAGTGGCAGAATAGTTCGTAGAGTTTCCATGGATCATCCGTTGACATTATTTCGTAGAAGCACGATATCAGAGGAGTATGTTGATTCAGATTTAAACGGCGAAGCTGAAGGTTACAGAATAATTTTTGGACATCTGCTTATGGGCGCCCAAAATGAGCCTGGAGCGAGATATTATCCGATAGGTGATAAGAATGACCCAGCCGCTATGAAGAAAAGGGAAGAATATAAGCAAGGAATGAGGCGTTTAACTGACATGATTAAAAACTCTCCAAGACAAAGATAATAGCTATGTTATCATCCCAGATTATCAATATTTCCAACCGAAGATACATTTAAATTACA
>CAZLGX010000090.1:0-5449 GCA_964559395.1 uncultured Methanosarcinales archaeon | reverse complement strand
TATCGGGCAAACAGATTATATATTTTGTGATAGGTGTTATGGCAAATTAGGAATTACGGTCCCACAAACTCAAACTTAATTTATTTTTTATTCTCCACCAATTCAAACAGCTCCGTCAAATTCAGTTCCAAAGCAGCAACTGGCATCTCTAAGCCCCATCGAGTTAATACCTCAGGTGAAATCTCCCCCAAATAAGCAACTTTCTTACCTTTCACAATTGCCCTTCCACATCTACCTTCGATAAAGGAATTATGCTCTGCCTCCTCAATATCATAATGTAAGCCTAGAAGCTTCATAATCAAATCTAGCACTTGCCTTATCTCTGTATAATTTGCCTTTTCATGTGAAGTGGCAACAGCAATCCTTTCAAATTCTTCTATTCTATCACCTTTCCTATGATTAACTAATCCCTCCTCAAATATCATCTGCGGGTAATCAACATGCTTATTCTTGGAAAAAACCTCCATCAGATTCGGCAAAATCCAGCTTCTAACAGCAGAATAAGTTTCGGTCATATAGTCCTCTATTTCAATAGTTCCAAAATCTTCAATGTTCATTTTTTTGTATAGAAAATCTTTGTTGGTTAATACAGCACTCATTATTTCCTGATAACCCAATCCAATAACAATCTCTCTTACATTGTCAACAAACTCATTCATTTTAAGGACAGAGCCAACTGTAAATGTCTTCAAAGGTTTTTCCTCAATTTTGTCAAATCCATATATTATACCCATATCTTCAACAACATCATAAGGATGCAAAATATCGTGCCTGTAAGGAGGAATCTCAATTTTATGATTATTAAAATTGTATCTTGCTTTTTCTGCAAGATGCCTTATTTCGCTTTCTTTCAGCTCCAGTCCAAACAGCTGCTTAATCTGCTCGTTTTTTATGCTAATCTTATCACATTCCAAATCCGGCGCTTCAACATTTTTATCCGTATATTTTACCTCAACGGAATAAATTTGAAAGCTCCTATCATGCAGGGCATAAGCAAAAATATTTGCAGCTAAATTCACGGCACTTTCATCAGTACCAGTTGCCTCAAAAAAAATATTTTCATCTCCAACTTCAAGCTTTCCGGTGAAATTTGAGTTTATTATCGGTATAAAGCTCAGAACTTCATTTTTATCGTCAACCAAAACAGGATATTTTTCAAAACCTTCCAAAATCCATGAATAATCCTTTCCTTTTGGATGCTCATTCAATATTTCCTTTAAATTCATCTTTGCCTTGAACTCCAAAGGCACAAATTCTATCGATTCAGGCAAAACTGCCTTGTAATGCACCGGAAAAATTATTCTTTTATAAGAATACAGTCCAATAGAAACCTTTTGCCTTCTTCTTCCATAGCTTTCGCAGAATTTCTCCTGCAATTGCACAATTTGTTTTAGCAAATAATCATCAATTTTTCTCCCTTTTGCTGCAAAACAGGCAATGTAAGGCCTTAATTTTGAAACTGACTTGTCAACAACTATTTGATAATTTCCCTTGCTTAATTTCAATTCCGGAATTCCTTTTTCAATTTCCAAAATGCCTTTTATTAATCTCGCTAAGCCTTCAACACTCCAAAGATATGGCAGATTTGTATCTTGAAAATCTATTTTAACTTCATCAGTTTCTTCATCATAGCCTTCAACATCGCCTTTTCCATAATGGGCAAGCTCTGTAAGTTCCTGTACTGAAATTTTTTTTCCAACTAAATTCTGCAAATCTTTCAATGAAAAAGTTATTGTTGGCATTTTATTTAATTTATTTTTTACCGTAAATCAATTGTTCTAAGTGCATAGCCTGTGCTGAAAATTTATCGAACGGAACTCGTGTAGTAGCGAATGGATTAAAAATCCCATCTTGTTAAACTCTCTAAACCACCTTTACGCTCCTCAAAAACTCCAGATCGTGCGAAAACAGCTGCCTTATATCTTTAATACCGAGCTTGAACATAGCCAGCCTGTCCAATCCAACACCCCATGCAATTACAGGAACTTCCTTTCCAACCAATGGTTTTACTAATTCAGGCCTGAAAATCCCTGAACCAGCCAGTTCTATCCATCCAAATGCAGGATGCTTTGTCTGCAATTCTGCGCTCGGCTCTGTAAAAGGGAAATAACTCGGCTTGATTCTTATTTCATCGGTTTCTGCAAATTCTTCTGCAAACATCCTCAAAAGCGATTTCAAATGCCCGAAATTGACGCCTTCTTCAATTACAAATCCACCTACCTGGTTAAAATCAGGCAGATGGGTTGCATCTACAACGTCATATCTGAAGCATCTTGAAATCTGAAAATATTTTCCTGGTATTTGTAGCTCTTTAGAAGCTAAAGTCCTTGCAGAAATTGAAGTGTCGTGTGTCCTTAGTATATGCCTATTGGTCCTTTTTACGTCAAAACCATAGCGCCATCCTTTTGAACCTGTGCCAAAACCATTTTCATGGCTAGCTTTTACTTTCTTAATAACATCTTCCGGCAAATCCTTTGCGTATTTCGGTTCTTTGATGTAATAACCTTGGTGTATGTCTCTTGCAGAATGGAATTGGGGCATGAACAATGCATCCATGTCCCAGAAATCAGTTTCTACTATTGGGCCTGTCATCTCCTTAAAGCCTAGAGCTATAAACTTCATCCTTATCTCCTCTAAAAATCTCCTGTAGTGTTGCTTTCTTCCACCAAAAACATCTGGAACATTTATTTTTACATCAAATCTTCTGAATTTCTTTCCTTTCCATGAGCCTGTTTTAATCATAGAAGTAGTTAGCTTTTCCAGCAAATCTTCTTCAAACTTTTCTTTCAGCAGCCTTTTTCCAAGCTCTGTCAATTCTGCATTAACAGCTTTCTTTAACTCGACCTTTACAATTTTCTTCCTTTTCCTTAGATTCTCAAGAACAAATTTTTCCCCTTCCCTGAGTAAATTCAATTCTTTCGGAAATCTTTCTTTTAGAAATTGCTCCTCAACGAAACCTTTTTTCAGCAGCTGTTTTCCATGCTCTGTTATCGACACGACAACCCCTTTTTCTTTTTTAATGTCAATTGCAATTTTCGATTTTAAAACTCCGAGAGAAATTGCAAGCTCCTCATTGCTCAATTTTGTTTTTTTGCCAAGCTCGCTTATGGAAATAGGCTTGTCAAGATTTTCAAGAAAAATTCTCTCAGGCAACCCGTATTTCAAGTATTTCAATCCGTTTTCGTCAAGCATTGCAAATTCTTTTTGCTCATCCTTGATCTTGACGATATTCTTGTTTTGAAGCCATTGCAAAGCCCTCATAACCTCTACATCCTTTAGCCCTGTAACTTTGATTATGCCATCAAAAGAATTAAAATTATCCAGAACCTTGATGACTTTTCTTTCGATAGGGTTCAGGCTTTCTGCTAACTTTTTTATTTCCATAAAACTAGCCTAATGCATCTCCAGCTGCACATAATGGATTATCAAGTCACAGGCTTCTTCAGGACTCATATTTGACGTGTCAATTGCATAATCGGCTGCCCTTTTGCACCTTTCCTCAAATTCATTCAAAGCGCCTTTTACCTTGTCTATGTAATTGTTCTTTGTAAAGTCTGTCTTCTCTTCCCTTTTTTTCAATTTTACAGCAATAGTCTTTGCATCGGCTGTCAGAAAGATTATGATCCCATTCTTTTTTAAGTTGACTACATTCTCATTCCTTAGCATAATACCGCACCCGGCATCTAATATATATTCGTCCAATTTACTTATGTTCTCTATTACATCGGCCTCAGCTTCTCTTAGCTTTTCCCAGCCATATTTTTTTACAATTTTTTCAGGGCTTAGCCTGGTCTTTTTTGCTATTTCCTCGTCTGTAGAAACAAGCCTTTTGTCAAGTTTTCTGGCTAATAGCCTTGATATAGTTGTTTTGCCCGTGCCGCCCAAGCCTGTTACTGCAATGTTCATCCTTCCATATAGGTTTTGTTAATCCTATTTATTATTTTTGTTTTGCAGATATTCCAATAAACGCAGAAAAATTGCCATATATAAAAATATACTCAAAACCTAAAGTACAAGAAAAAATATCTGAAGCTCGAAAATATTCTATAGAATGTAAATCCAATCTGAGCCATAATCTCTTCTATTCTATTCATCAGGCTTGGAATGTTTTTGAGATTTATAAATGTTATGTCAGCTTACGTGGATTTCAACAATATCGTCGTCTTCAACAACATGCTCCAATCTTCTCAATATCATTCCGGGAAATTTCGCAGATTTGCCCCATATTCTTACAAACCTGAACTTACTTACAAAATCCTTGTGGAGCTTAAAACAGACATCTCTTAATGTATTTCCTTTCCTCATAATTAAAGGCACTTCCATATCAGCTTTTTTTCCAGATTCCTTGCAGTAAACCCTTATAAAGTCAAGTTTTTTGAAAATCAGGCTTTTTAGCTCTTCTGTATTAACCTTCTTTTCAGCTGAAATGCAAATATCAGGCTTTATTGTTGTCTTTATTCTTTCCAGTTCTCCATTATCAACCATATCTATCTTATTCAATACAATTATTGCTGGAGCATATTTTCTACTGCCTTCGATTGCATCTATCAATTGGTCGTCTGTTATGTCTTCTCTTATGACTACACTTGAATTATCAAGTTTGAACTCTTTAAGTATGTTTTTTATTGCCTCTTCATTTATTTTGGTCAGCCTTACAGTTGCTCCGATGTCAATTCCACCTCTCGGCTTTTTGGAAATTTTAACTAAAGGAGGCTTCTGGTTTAGCCTTAGCCCAGTTTCATAAATCTCATTCTTTACGACATCTAAATGTTCGGGATTAAATACGTCCAGCAAAATAACGACTAAATCGGCGCTTTGCGCGCAAGCCAGCACCTCCTTTCCTCTGCCACTTCCCGTAGCAGCGCCTTCAACTATGCCTGGAACATCAAGAATCTGTATTTTTGCATGATTGTACTCTAATAAGCCCGGAATGCAAGTCAAAGTTGTGAAAGCGTAAGCACCAACAGGGGATTTTGAGTTTGTTATTGAATTAAGAAGAGTTGATTTTCCCACAGATGGAAAGCCAACAATAATTACTGTTGCATCACCGCTTCTTTTTACAGAAAATCCTTGTCCGCCTCCTTTAGCAGCAGCTTTTCTTTGGTATTCCTCCTTTAATTTTGCTAATTTAGCTTTTACTAATCCAATATGACCTTGTGTTTTCTTGTTGTATTTTGTGGTTGACAGCTCTTCCTCTAGCTCTTTTACTTTCCTGTCATAAGAGGATTCATGCTTCTTTGCGTCTTTTACATTGAATTGCTGCGCCATTGAAGAAAGTTAAGGAAAAGTGTATAAAAAGGCTTTGGTTGAGGTAAAGTTTTATTAACTCATAATCATTTTTTTACAATATGTCAATCATAATTTCAAAAAATGGAAAAGAGACAAAGAAAATAGATAAATCAGGACAAAACTTCCGAAATGCAGCCTTCTGTATCCTGCCAGGATGTTT
>CAZLGX010000089.1:0-5457 GCA_964559395.1 uncultured Methanosarcinales archaeon | reverse complement strand
TTAAGCTAGTCGGAGTTGATACAGTTAATATTGATGACAAGAACGATTTGACCAGGCCAGCCCACACTTTATTTTTGAAAAATGAAATCTTTATAGTTGAAAATTTAATAAACCTTCATGAATTGTATAATAGAAAATTCAGATTTTTTGCGGTGCCATTAAAAGGCAAAAAAGTTGCTGCTATGCCTATCAGGGCTTTTGCTGAAATTCTTTAAATCGCAACATTTATATAATCTTACTTTTAATAATTCTAAGTATAGTAATAATTTTATTAAAAATAATAATCTGGAATGGAACCGAAATTTATAGGGAAGGCGAAACTGACAAAGCAAGGGCAATTGACTCTGCCGCAGGAAGCAAGAATAGACTTAAAAATTGCCGCTGAATCTGAAGTTTATTGGTACGAGCTTAACGACGCACTGATACTAGTAAGAGACGTAGTAAATCCGAAGGAAATCATCAATATAATATTAAAAAAGAGGAAAAAATAATGGTTGAACTGCCTTTTGCAAGACCAATTGGACTTTTAGCATTAATAGGAGTCGCAATATTTATTATCCTTTATCTCAGAAGGCCAAAGCCGCAAGACAAGATAATTCCTTCTTTAATGTTTATCATTCAAGAGAAGAAACGCTCTACGCAATATTCATTCTTCCAGAAATTGATGACAAATCTTCTGTTTTTGCTGCAATTATTATCAATCCTTGGTTTGGGAATTGTGGCGGCAGCACCTTTTGTCAAGCTGAATTATGATGTCACATTGGAAAATACCGTGGTGATACTTGATGTCAGCGCGTCCATGCAGGCAAAGGAAAAAGGCATCTCGAGATTCGACAGGGCTTTGGAAGAGGCAAAAAAGGTGCTGAGCGGCAGAAACAGCATAATAATGGCGGAAAATATTCCGTTGATTGTTCTTGAAAATGAAAATAGCGAAATAGCCATTGATGTTTTGTCCAAGATAAGGCCAAGAGCCACAACAACCAATTTAGGAGATACTTTGCTTCTGGCAAAAGACATTTTGGGAGACAAGCCAGGCAGGATTGTAGTATTCAGCGATTTTCTATCTACTGAGGGCCCGGATATTGGAGTTGTGAGGACAGCTCTTTCCTCGGAAGACAAGATAGTTGAATTTATAGATGTCTCAAACAACGCAAAAAACGTCGGCATAACCAAGCTTGAACCTACAAAGTACACAACAAAAGTCTATGTAAAAAACTTCAATAACGAGCCGGCGCAGAGAAATATAAAAATAGTTAGGGACGATAAAGTCATAACCCAAACAAAGGTGACGATAGCGCCCAAATCAATTGAAAATTTCATTTTTGATACCCCTGCAGGCGTATCAAGAATTGAGCTCGAGCCGAAAGATGATTTGGAAGTTGATGATGCAGCCTACATCGCAACACCGCCAAAGATAAAAAACACAGTTCTTTTGATAACCAACGAAAAATCAAGCAATTTAGAGCTGGCTTTGGGTGCAGCAAAAGACATAGAGCTGAATGTTGTAAATCCGCCAGTGCTTACTATTAATACGAAGAAAGAGAAGATAGAGCCCTATAAGCACGATGTTATTATTGAATATAAAATCAACAACGTGAACAAAAGAGAAGGCATTGTTCCGGGGACTTTTGACGACATAGAGAGCTATGTGGAAAAAGGGGGTAATTTGATAATTGCAGCACAGGATGACTTAAAGGAAATAAACATGAAAAGCCTGCCTGTAGTGGAGCTGAAAAACAAGGTCACAAAAGCTACAAAAGTTTGCGTAGAGACGATAAACCAGATAACAAAGCAGTTTGAAAAGGAGAGATGCTTCACAACCGCAAGTATATATTTCGGCGCTGATGCCAATAAGAATACAATAACTTTCGCGTCTGCTGACGACAAGGCTCCATTAATCGTCTATGGAGAAAAGAAAAAAGGAAAAGTAGTCTATTATGGCATCATGGACGAAGCAAGCGACTTCAAGACTTTGCCTTCATATCCGATATTCTGGAATTCCCTTGTAAATTTCCTGGTAGGCAGTGAGGATATAAAGGAATTCAACTTAAAGTCCGGAAAGATTGCGACAATAAACGAGCAGAAAGTCAAAACTCCTTCATCATCGCTTACGACATCAAAGCTTTTGATGGATGAAACTGGCATTTACGAATTCAACAGCAAGAAATATGCTGTAAATCTTCTTGATGAAAAAGAATCCGATATAAATTTGCCGTCCAAAGTAGAGGGAAAAAAGGAGCGGGAAGAGCTTATAGAAGGCCAAATCAAGGAGCACATCTTTAACCTTGAGTTGACTGTATTGATTTTGGTGTTTTTGTTTATGCTTACAGAATTCCTTTACATAAAAAGAAGGGGCGACTTATAAATGGCAATTATAATACCAGACTACAGCAAAATTTATTGCCTGTCAAAGTATTGTGTGAGGTATTCTTATGTACTTATAGCCATCATACCTGTATTGCTGTTCTTGTTCTGGTTTACCAGAAAGACTTTTGTAAAGTTCAACAACAGGCTTGAGCTTGAAGCTTACTTAAAATCAAAAAAGACTGACAGGATAATAATATTGGCATTAAGGAGCGTAGCCTTTGTATTTTTGCTGTTAGCAATTGCATCGCCTTTTGTGCTTGAAAGCAAGACAGTCCCAGGAGATCCAAGGCTCCTGATTTTGATTGACAACTCAACATCTATGCAGCTTTACCATCCAGACATTGCCAATGATTTATATAAAAAACTGGAAGGCAGCATAAGGGTTGAGAGAAGAACAATAGCAAGCGGCGAACATTCAACAATAGGAAATGGTATATTAAACAACATTGAAGGAAATGACAATGTCCTTGTTGTAAGTGATGGGGTGAATAATGAAGGCAAGCTGCTAGGAGACATAATGCTGTTTGCATCAGGAATAAACTCTTCTGTAAGCACGCTGAGGATGGAACCAATAAAAAGCGATGTTGGCGTTATAATAGAAGGTCCTCCGGAGCTAATTAAGGACACAGAAGGCGATTTTATAGTTAAAGTCACTGTTGTCGGCAAAAGTATTCCCTATACTTTACAGGTGACTTATGATGATACAAATCTTATACTTGAGGATCAAGCAAGCACCAGCAAAACTTTCGCTTTCTCGAGAAAGTTTCCAGAGGGAGAATATCACAAGCTTACTGCAAAACTGCTTGATGTCGGCAAAGAAGACCACTTTGATAACAATAACATCTATTACAAGAGCATAAAGATAGTGCCACGACCTAGTATTTTATATGTCACCGAAAAGCCGTCACCATTAGCAGGAGAACTTGACAAGATATACAAGGTAGATATAGTTAGTTCTCTGCCGTCAGAGCTTTCAGAGTACATGGCTGTAATCTTTAATGATATAAGGGCTTCGAAAATATCGCCTCACATGGACATGCTAAGCTCTTATGTTTCAGATGGGAACGGCTTGATTTTTCTTGGCGGTGAAAATTCGTTTGAAAGAGGAGGCTATAAAGGGACTTTGCTTGAGACATTACTACCGATAAAGATTGGAGCAAGCGAGGAGCAAAACAAAAGCGACATAAACATAGTTGTTGTGATCGATATTTCACACGGTACAGAAGATTATGTTGCTGTGGAAAAGGCGCTTGCATTAAGCGTTATAGACAGCCTCAGCGAAAAAAATAATGTGGGAGCTGTGGCATTCAACACCCAAGCTTACCAGATTGCTGAAATAAAACCATTAAAAGAGCATAAAAAAGAATTAAAAGAAAAAATTTCCAGATTGAAATTTGACGGGCAGTCATTCTTTAATTTAGGCTTGGAAGGTGGCCATACCATGCTAAGCAAAGTCGGCGGCAGCAAAAATATAATTTTCATAAGCGACGGCAAGACAACCTACAATAAGCTGAAGGAAGACACGTTAAGCACGGCAAGAACCATAAATTCGCTTGGCACCAAAATATTTGTCGTAGGGGTAGGAACAGAAACAGACGATTTGGCAACAGATAACAATCTTTTCCTCGCGAATATAGCTACTTTGGGTGAAGGCATTTACTACAAGACAGACGCTTCCAATAAATTGAAAGTACAGTTTGCCGACAAAGACGAGACAAAAGGCGAAGAGTTCTACAACACTTTAATACCAATTGACACAACGCATTTCATAACCTTAGGGCTTGATGACATGCAAGCAACCATTTCCGGCTACAATTATGCAGTGCCAAAGCCAGCTGCAAGAACCCTTGTAACAACTCATAAAAACATCCCTATATTGGTTGTATGGAGATTTGGGTTGGGTAGGGTTGTAAGCATTACAACTGATGACGGCTCAAAATGGGCTGGCGCCTTATTAACCAAAAGAAACTCAAAATTGGTTACAAGAAGCATAAACTGGGCTATAGGCGATTTGGGAAGGAAAAAAGCCTATGATGTTACCGTAAGGGACACTGTAATCGGAAAATCCACAAATGTGAATGTTATATCAAGGGAAATGCCTAAAGGAGAAGAGCTGGCTTTCGCAAAGATAGAGACAAACTTTTATACTGCAGAGTACACCCCAAAAGATACTGGCTACAAGGAAGTTTTAGGCGCAACGTTTGCTGTAGATTATAATGATGAATATGCAAATTTGGGCTTGAGCCCTGAATTCCTTAATCTTGTCGAAAAGTCAAATGGAAAGATTTTTGAGCCTGATGATGTTAAGGGAATTGTGGAATTCGTCAAGGCAAAATCGAAAAGATTAAAAATCGACTCAACAGATTACAGGTGGCCTTTGGCAATTATAGCGATGTTGTTGTTTTTAATTGAGATTGGCATAAGGAGGTACCGGGAGAATATACAAAAGTAATGGTTTAATATCCAATAAATAATAGAAATTTCCAACAACTGAAACTCAATTAATTAAAACCCATTAACGAAAAAACCCAATAACTATTGAACATTAACGAAATCCTAAAAAATCCGTAGGATTTTTGGGAACTTAAAAATCAAAATTTTTAAGTAATCAATAAATAATAAAACTATTAATAAAAAAATAATTTAACAAAATAAAATGGCGGTAATGAAAAAAGACGTGAATTTGGGATTGCTTCTGCTTATAGTCGCTGCTTTGGTTATGTTCAGCGGCTTTACTGTTTATTACCAGACTACTTTCAAGAATGTTTCAGAAAGCTTTGAAATAAAACTGAAAGAGCTTGAAGGCGTCACTAAAGAGCTCGAAACGAAAAGAGGGCAGCTTAACGAATCGAGCGTGCAGCTTCAATTAAGAAAAGCAAAGGAAGAGGATTTAAGCAAAAAATTTGTTGATACAAAGAGCGAGAGGGACCAGCTTGAAACAGACAAGAAAAAGCTTGAAGTTGATTTGGCAGGCACTAAGTCAGATCTTGCAAGCACAAAAACAAAGCTTGAACAAGTTCAGGCTCAGTTATCAAATACATTGACGGATTTGGCAAAAAAGACTGCTGACTTGAGCAATGCATTGTCTGA
>CAZLGX010000088.1:0-5503 GCA_964559395.1 uncultured Methanosarcinales archaeon | reverse complement strand
GTAAATCTTCTTATTACATTTCCATTGAGCATTTTCTTGATTCTGTAGTTTACTGCATCTGCTGTAAGATCCACTTTTTCAGCAATCTTTACAGAATGGGTTCTGCAATTCCCGCACAATATTTCAAGTATCTTAAAATCAATCTCATCAAGCTTAATATCTTTTTCTGCAATTTCTGTTTCCTCGTACTTGTGGCCGCTCTGCTCATAAAACTTCATCGGAAGATGGATAGAATTATAGCCTTTTATGACTTCCATTTTCTCCTTTTCAAAGATAAGCTGGGGAAATTTGCTGGTTATTTGCTCAACTATGTCATCAAAATCCCTTACATTTTTTGCCACTATAACAACCTCATAGTCCCACCTGTCGCTGTATTCTATTATGTTCTTGACATTTGGGTGCTGCTTTAGATGAGCCAATAATTCGTCTTGCTGCTTCTTTTCCATCTCATCAACAAGAAAGAATATATGGTATGTGGTATAGCCTAATTTCTCCAAGTTGACTATCGGGAAAAACAGCATTATGACTCCTTCCTTGACAAGCCTTTTAATCCTGTAGTCGACAGCATCCCTGCTGAGCCTCACTTTTTTTGCTATTGCATTTAATGGCATTCTTGAATTATCAGAAAGCATTGAAAGGATTTTCTTGTCCTTTAAATCCATTTTTATTTCAGCTAATCTTAATGTTTCTGAAATCCTGCCTCTTGGCTGTTCCATAAAGATTATGGAAGATATATTGATATTTAAATTTTTTGGTTTTTGGCAAATTTTTAATAAAAATTACGTAAAATAAAAGAAAAGCTAATTATAGTACTAGTAATTATTGAAAATCGTAAATATATCTAATAAATATCGTGAAATACGTAAAAATAGAGAAATAATTTATTATATATGTTTGTTGTTCTAATTCAACTATATCTAAATAACAGAAATAATAGTAAAAATATTATAACATCAAGAATTCCCATTTATAATAATACGTGGGGGATGAAAAATGGTGCCTGGTTCAAGCGGAGTTTGGAAAGTTTTGGGTTATACTCTGTCAATATACGGAGCTACTCAGGATTTGTATATTAGGGTAAACGCGGGAATAGACGGCTTGCTTAATGGTAAGCTTGAGCAGATACTTAATGATGCAGGCAGCGGAAGGCCTGTATTAGAGGTAGTACCATATAGTTTAGCGGCTTTGCTGTTAATAGAAGGGGTAGCAAGGTACCTGAGAGGTCCGACACATCAAGCGCCTCAGAGGGTTAGCCCCCCTGTTGCTCATCAAGGATAATTCAAAACCGAAAGGTTTATATATAAGTGTTATTATTAAAAAGTAGTGAAAATATGAGGGAATAAAGAAATGGTATGGCACGATCCGATAAGGAATGTTTATAATCAGGTAAAAAACAAAGCAGCAGCTGCGAGAGATAGAACTAGAACTCAGCATTTTAGTGGCCAAGTTGATGCCCATAATGTAGATATTGGAAGAAGAGGCAACAGAGTTTCTCAGGTGCATATTGACGGAGAGCGTTTTGTCAAAGATAGAAGGAGATACCGAGATTTATCAACAGGAGGCAAAATATTTTTAGGCGGAGCTTATACCACAAGAGTAGGAGTTGCCGGAGGAGCGACATATCCTTTGCGACAGATTGGCGAATCGTTAGATTCTTTGATTATGGCGGCAGTTTCAGGTGTTAAAGCGCCAATTGAAGTTGCTAAAGAAGCTGCAAATCTTGTAGGCAATATTTTTAATACCAGCGAAAGAGGCGCCTTAAGGAATATTGAAAGCTTGATGCAGCAAGGAAGTTTTGATTCTGGCACTTATAGTACAGCAGAAAGTTATCTTACCAATTTTGCGGGATACAAAGCTACCCATGTCATAATAGATAAAGCAAGAGCAGGCATTGAGAAAAACATGGCAGATGCGGCTGGAGCAGCTAAAAAAGCGCCTTTTACAAGTCTTCCAACAGATAGTCTCTACGAGAAATTGCATAATTTGATACTGGAACAGAGGGGAATAAATGAAAGTGATCCAAGATATGCTGAGAATAATTTAAAGGTTCTTCAATTAAGAAAAGATGTATATGATACACTGGACGATTCTGCCAGAAATGTAACAAATGAGATGAGCAAACCTTCTCCAAATTTAGGATACTCAGTCGAACAAATGCAAAGATTCAATAAAGATTATGAAACTCTGTTGAAGGAAGAAGCTGAAATCAGGGCTGGAGTTGAAAATGCAAACCCTGCTCAACTGATTGCAATGCAAAGGCAGATAGACGAGATAAAGCCAGCACAAACCGGATGGGTTGAACCATATCTTGGCGTAATATTGCCAATACTTGGAGGATATATGGCTTGGAGAGCAGTTAGCAAAATTTTAGTAAAGCCGTTGCAAAGAGTATTTTATACAGGTAGTAATTAATAAGATTAACTATAAAGGTGAGAAAAAATGGAAGTAAAAATACACACAGATGTTGTGAAGTGCGAGGCAAATGCCCCCATAAATGAGGTGGCAAAGCTAATACGTGACAATAAAGTCAGGCATGTGTTTGTTGTCGAAAACAACAAATTGACAGGAGTAGTCGGCGGAATAGATATTAACAATAAAGTGGTCGCTGAAGGCAGAGACCCCAAACATGTCAAAGCAAAAGACATAATGAATAAAGTGGAATCAGTAAAAGCAGGACAGGCTGTAGAATATGCATATGCAGTTATGAGGAACTTCAACACATTTACATGCCCGGTTGTAGACGAAAAAGATAGTCTGATTGGTTACTATAAGTTTGCAGATGTCTGCGAATCAATTAACGCAAGAATAAGGTGAGAAAATGGCTCTTACAGACATAGTCAAAAAGGAACTTGGAAGGGCAAGAAACTTTTTGTTTACTCCAAAGCAAAAAGAAGACATGATAAAGTACCTAACAGAATCCGAGCTTGGAAATTATTTTAAAGATGCTCCTGAAGAGCAAAGAGCACAACTATACCAAAGATTAGAGCGTCATTTGGACGATAGCTTAAGAAAATATTCTTCACAGCTTAATTCATGGTATCAGTCAGCTTCAAAGGCAGGAGGAATAGCAACAACAATAGCAGATGCCTACCAGACTTTATTGGCTAAAGTTCCTCTGACAGGCGCCCAATATGTGCCATTGCATAACTTAATGATATTATTGAAGTCAGTGGCTGAAGTGCCTTATATGTATGGTTACTTCAAGGAATCTAAGGACTGGGTTGGTATTTTAAAATGGCTTGGAATGAAACCTATAGAACTGGCAATACCTATATTAGGCCCATTGCTTGGAACTGGCTGGACAGAAAAAATTGTAAGGCAAAGAATTTTATACGAGGCAAAACTAAACTTTCTGAAAGAAGTTGGCGCCTCAGTAGAGAATCCTTATAAAGCATTGGACAAGCATGCTACAGGAGTTACTGGATATAACATACAGCCTAAGTACTCTGCTTAATAGGTGGAAAAAATGTACAACTCAACAACACAAAGCAGTTACACAATACAAAGCTTAAGAACAGGCTTGTACGCTGCTCTAATCGCTGCCGCATGCAGCAGCCCAGTGCAGCAAGCCAGAATTCAAGGAAATCTTGTTGAAAAATTAAATACGGATAATGGTTCAGTTCTTACTGTAAGCATAAATAATGTAGTTGAAGGCGCAGAAGGTTTAGGATTGAAAACGGGTGGAAGAATCAAGGTTCAAGTGCCAAATCCTATACCTGAGCCTTATTCCAGTCAGCTTGCCCAATGCCTGACTCCTGCAACATTTGGCACTTACGAGTGTGATGTTGACCTGGAAATAGCAGGAAGAGCAGGGCAAAAAGGTCCATACGAAGCAACAAGAATACAACAACTTGATGTTAAAAGTCCGGCTGAACAAGTGGAAGAGAGCGTTTCTGAGCTTTTTAATAAAGGTAAAGAAAAGGCAAAACAAAGATTGGAATGGTTAAAAGAAAAGGTAAAGTGAGTAGATAATTAATAAAAGTTTATGATATTTCTAATGTGTAATCTCTTACTTAAAGATTTTAGATACAATCTCTTTCACAATAGATAAAAACGCCCAACCCAATCTCCTTCATCGTAACAGGGAAGATTGCAGCAGCCTTGATTGAAAACCGAAATATTTATATAGTAACTCAAAGTTTCTATATATTAACTCAGAGTTACCATGACATTATTGACAGAAAAGGAAAGGGAAATTTTATTGATATTGTTCAAGGATTTTACTGCTTTCTATAATGCAAATTCAATAAGCAAGGTATTAGGAATAAGCCATGTTGGGGCGCAAAAAATATTCAAGAGGCTCCTGAAAGAAAACCTAATCAAAGACCAGCGTATAGGGAAGTCAATAATATACAAGCTAAGACTGGAAGATGATTACGCACGCAAGCTTATATCATTTTTATTAGCGGATGAAGCAAATAGCAAATTTAAGAGATGGAAAGAAGAGTTTAAAGTATTGTTCAAAGAAGGCAGAATTATGATGCTTTTCGGCTCAGCAATAAAAAATTATGAAAAGGCGAGAGATATAGACATAATGCTAATAATAGACAAAAAAGATTATAAAGATGTTAAAAAAATCATAAATGAAAAGCAAGGGATATTGCCAAAAGAAATACATTCGATTGAAATGACAGAAGAAGATTTGGTCAGCAATATTAAAAAAAGACAGAAAGCAATAATGGATGCCATAAAGAATGGAATAATACTCTATGGGCAAGACAAGTATGTTGGGGTTATAAAAAATGTCTCAAGCCAGTAATCATGTCAAATGGTGCCTTGCGAAGGCAGAGAAAGAGATTGAGGCATCAAAAAGGCTGGGCAAAAGCCCTAAACATAAAGGCATTTTGAAAATAGAGCCAGACATTGGAGAGGCCGAAGGTCACATCGCCAAGGCAGAGCACAATCTTAAAGCCGTGACAAGATTCAAGGAGATTGGCTTTTCTGATTGGTCTATAGCAGCAGGATTTTACAGCATTTATCACTGCTTCCTTGCGATAGCTTCCAAATTCGGCTATGAATCAAAAAATCAGGTGTGCACCGTTGCACTTATTGAATGGTTGAAAGAAGAAAACAAGGTAGATATCGATTCAAGATTTATCGATATGCTAAAGCAAGCGGATATTGAGGAAATTCAAGAAAGCAAAGTTATAGAAATGCGGGAAGAGTACACATACGGCACAAAGGTCTCCTTTGAAGATGATATAAAAATCAACAAGATAAAGGCGGATTGTAGGGAAATAATCGATAAAACAAAAAGTATAGTCTACAAAGAATTTTGAAAATTGCCAAAATTCCCTACAAAAAAGATAAATGGGTTTTTAGATAGCCTAAATAGAACACACAATCTCCTTAATCGGAACCGGAAATCTCAGAAATCTTTGATTCCGATGATGCTCAAAAACACCTGTAGTATTTTTGGCAGATGGCGGCAGCCTTTAGTATGGTTTCCCCAGCAGCCATTTTCTTTAATGAATGGACTTAATTTTCCGATATTTTGGAAATA
>CAZLGX010000087.1:0-5516 GCA_964559395.1 uncultured Methanosarcinales archaeon | reverse complement strand
TAAAAGATTCTCAGGCATTGCAAGGCTGATTTGTTTTAGTACCATTTTGCACCTCATATTTATATACGTAAAAATACTTATAAGTATTTAAAGGTTTTGGTTCAAGAGCCAGCCAAGCAGATAAAAATATAAGAAAGAATGAATATTACCTCCTCTTCGGAACTTTTTCCCAGTCTTCCAAGAATTTCTTAATCCCGGCATCAGTCAGGGGATGCTTAAACAATTGCTCGAACACAGAATAAGGCATTGTTGAAATATCGGCGCCTATTTTGGCAGCGTCTAATACATGATTTGTGTTTCTTACTGAAGCGACAAGTATTTGAGTTGTGAACTTGTAATTGTCATAGACCTGCTTTATTTCTCTTACAACATTCATTCCGACTTTATTGATGTCATCCAGCCTTCCGACAAAAGGGCTTACCATGAAAGCCCCTGATTTTGCTGCCAGTAAAGCCTGGTTAGCGGAAAAAACCAAAGTGACATTTACTTTAATCCCTTTCTTAGTCAATCTCTGGCATGCTTTCATTCCTTCAACCGTCATAGGAACTTTGACTACAATATTTTTTGCAATCTTGGAAAATTCAATACCTTCTTTAACCATTCCATCTGCATTTAAAGAAACAGTCTCTGCGCTTACAGGGCCTTTGATAATTGAGCAGATTTCTTTTAACGTTTCATTATAATCTTTTCCTTCCTTCTTTATTAAAGTTGGATTTGTAGTTACCCCTGAAATCAAGCCAGTCTCTGCACCTTTGCGGATTTCACTGGTATCTGCTGTGTCAAGAAACAACTCCATTTTGATTCACCCTTATTAATTCCTCATTTCTAATCTTATCTCTAATTTTAGATAGCAATTCTTCTTTATAAGATTTATCCTTTGCTTTCTCTATTTCTACATCTTTCACATAAATACCTAGTCGGCTTTGGACATTCACCTAAATTAATATAACCTCTCATTTCCTCCATAGTTTTTATTAAGAATGATTTCATTTTCTCTGTGTAAGGAATGTAAAATGGATTTCCATTTCGATACTGTATGAAACCGTACTTAGGCTTTGTGCCTTTAACTTCTTCGATTAACAAACAATAGGAGACTAATTGCATCACCTGGGAAAAATATGGCTGGTAAGGCTTTTTTGAATGCTTTATTTCTAATGGCAACAAGCCATCTTTTGTGTGTAGGATAAAATCCGGCTTTCCTACTAGCCCGTATTTGGATGAAAATAACGCCTCTATAGGTTTTTCCTTATGGTCAGAATAAATTGACTTGTTTTTATAAACTTGCATTGGTACCTTCGTTGATTTTAGTAATATAAATAAAATTAACAGAAGTATAGCTGCCCCTACAATTATTATATCCAGATAGTTCATCCTAAAAACCTGTATGTACCAAGACTTATGATAATAAAAATTATAATTATAATACCAATATAAAGAAATCTGGCTTTTGACTGATTTTCTGCAATAAGATTATGGTAATTCTCCCCTTTACTTATTTTTTTTGTTATAATTACACCTTTAGTTCTTTCAGTCCACCAGCAGACAGGACAAAAAAGATAAGATGCTATTTCACTTGACTTGATTGTTTTCATGATTGATAACTATATTTTTAATCTTTTCTCTTACTAACAAATTTCACCGTTTCTTCAGCAATAGACTCTGAATCAAGGCCGTATTTTCTGTACAATTCGTCCGGCTTGCCGGACTCAGCATATCTGTCCTGCAAGCCTATTCTTTTCATCAGGCAGGGATAATTCTCGGACAAGACCTCGGCAACAGCGCTTCCAAGACCTCCAATTACATTATGGTCCTCTGCAGTTATTACACAATTTGTTTTCTTTGCAAGACTTATTACCAATTCATTATCCAACGGCTTTATTGTGCTGATGTTAACAACAAACATTTCAATATTTTCATTTTTTAAAATCCTGGCTGCCTTCAATGACTCGTGCACTAAAGTTCCTGTTGAAAAAATTACTGCATCTTTGCCTTCCCTAAGTACTTCACCTTTCCCAATCTGGAATTTATAATCTAAACCATGTATTACCGGCACTGGATTCCTGTGCATTCTCATATATGAAGGCCCATTATATTCAGCCAGCGCAAAAACCATCTTCTCAGCCTCAACAGAGTCGCAAGGCTGCAGCACAACCATGTTAGGCAATGCGCGATAGGCGGCAATATCCTCGATTGCCTGAGCTGATTTTCCATCTTCTCCTGTGAAAATTCCTGCATGCGAGCCTGCAATCTTCACATTTAATTTATTCCTTGAAACAACATTTCTTACGAATTCATAAGCCCTCTCGCTGAATATTGCAAAGGTGCTTGCATAAGCAATCTTTCCTGAAAAAGCAAGCCCAGCAGCTGCCCCAACCATATTCTGCTCTGCAATTCCCATAGAGAAAAATCTTTTGGGAAATTCTTTTGCAAAATATTCGCTTCTTGTGCTGTCGCTTAAATCTGCATCAAGAACAACAACATTTTCGTTTATTTTTCCAAGCTCCACTAAAGCCTTTCCGTAGCCGTCTCTTGTTGCAGATTTTTGCTCTGACATTTTGATTTAATTTTTATTAATGACATTGTACTCACTTAAACCTTTTAATATCTATTTTTTCTATCTCTTCAATCGCTTTTTTGTATTCATCTTCATTAGGCGCTTTTCCATGGAACTTATGATTTAATTCCATAAAAGAAACTCCTTTTCCCTTGATTGTGTTTGAAATTATAATAGTCGGTTTTTTGTTTTTTAATTTAGATGCCTTGTCAAGAGCTGTAACAATCTGCTTCATGTCATGTCCGTTTATCTCAATCACGTTAAATCCAAATGCCTTCCACTTTGCAGAAGCATCTCCAAGATCCATAATTTCTTTTGTCCTACCCGTCTGCTGCACCTGATTTTTATCGAGAATTACAATAAGATTGTCAACCTTATGGAATGCTGCTGCCATAGAAGCTTCCCATATAGCTCCTTCTTGGCTTTCGCCATCGCCTATCATAGCATAGACATTGCACTTTCTCTTGTCAAGCCTGCAAGCCAAAGCAATCCCTAATGCAAAACTCAATCCTTGCCCTAAAGCGCCTCCTGCAAAATCAATTCCAGGCGTGCTTAACTCAGTGTGTCCTTGGAGCATTCTGTTTATTTTTCTAAATCCGTCTAGCTCATCTTTTGGGAAATATCCTCTATCAGCCAAAACAGCATAAAGCCCCGGGCTGGCATGCCCCTTGCTAAGAACAAACCTGTCCCTGTCTTCCCAATTAGGATTTTTAGGATCAATCCTTAACTTAGAATAATAAAGGCAAACTAGCATATCTATTTCGCTTAGGGACCCTCCGGGATGGCCGGACTGGGCTTTGTAAATCATTGTGAGAATTTCTTTTCTCAGCTCTTTTGCTTTCTTTTTTAATTCTACAATAAAGCTTTTCTTAGACATAGTCTTGGTAAGAATTCGGCTATTTTTATATGTTTGCTTTAGCTATTAGATTTATCGATTAATACATTTATTACTTGAATTGAACTTATTAGTGCCTCGTCTTTCGCGTCTTCTTCTGTCTTTCCTTTGCCTTTTATCGGTATCGAGAAAGTATCAATATTTTTATTTTGAAGATCTCTATCAATTATTAAACCCTCGCTTTCTAATTTTTTATCATTTAAATAATAATTAAATCTTTTTGATAATATTGTCATATTTTTCTCTAATTTTATTGTAACAACCCTTAAATTTTTGACAATCTCCTTAAACCTTTTCGTAGATGCTTCGCTAACCTTTACATCTATAGTAAAATCGCACAATACTTCTTTGTTTACCGCATAGCAGAAAAAATCGGGGTTCTTCTTGACATGCACTTCAAGAATTTCTGGACCATTTGTAAAGATGATGTTGTTGCCTATTGAAGCCAGAAAAGTTCCAACAGGATGATTTCCTTTGTAATTTACTTCATAGATTTTGGTACTTTCAGGATTGCAAGCCACGATGAGGACTAAGAACAATACAAAAAATAATTTTCTGTTAAACATTGATTGAGGAGGTATATAACTTTATTTAAATCAATACTGTAAAAATATTATAAAAAAAGAATTATCTCTTAATAGCCTCGGCTGCAGGCTTCATGTTTTTCCATGCAAGCTCGAATAAGTTCTCCAAAGCGCTCGCAAAGAAAGGCGTATTAACCCATATTCCAACATCATAGGTTGGATGCACTTCCTGGTCATCAAGCACCATAAATATTATCTCTTTGCCGTCAACAATGCAGAATCTTGCCTTGTTGTCCGTAGTCCTTACTTCCGCTATGCCCTGTATGTCTTTCAATGCTGCAGCAGATTCTTTTGTTATAGGCGCAGCTATCCTTATTTTAACTCCTCTTTTCTTCAGCTTTTCAAATGTCGGCTTTAATCCCTCAATCTTTCTCATGAATCCCTGAGAAGTTGTCATCAATGTTACAGATTCCTCTGCATTTCTTATTGTAAGCTCAAGATGGTTGTATAAGTTGTGCCGTCCTCTCAATGAGCCGCTTAAATCAGAAGGTTCTACTAACTCAACGCCTTGAGTATGCAAAACGCTCAACTCATTAATTATATCAGTATTCTTTAAATCGCTGAGCTTTTTTACCTCTTCTCTAGCACTCTGCTCAACATTCTTCTTTACCCTCTCAACAACTTCTTTTGGAGGAATAGCAATGTACTTGATTGGCTTTCCAAGCTTCATTATAACAAAGCCCTTCTTTTCAAGCGATTCAAGAACATCATAACTTCTGCTTCTCGGCACATTTGCTATGTCGCTAAGCTCGCCTGCTGTAGAAACCCCTCTGCTAAGTAATGCAGTCCAAATCTTCACTTCGTAAAGGTTCAGATTAAAGAACCTTCTCAACTTGCTTAAAAATTCTTCTTTAACTATCATCTAAACACACCCCCCTTTTGTTATTGTACAGGGGATAAAAAACACTACTATTTAAGTGTTGTTATTTCTAATCAACTAGTAGTAATTTCATAGCAAAATGACGAAATTGATTCATAACTTAGCAGTTAATACAATATATAGAGAACTACTATTTAAAGGTTTTGGAAAATTATAGGCAAAACTGGTAAATTAATTATATTTCCTTCATTAAATCCCAAAATCTCTTTACGAGCCTGTTAAGCTTGGAATCTGTCCTATTCTTCTGGAGCTTGTATAACAAATAAGATATGACAATTAAAATTAAGACAATTAAACCAAGCTGCGGATACTCAACATTCAACCACACCAAAATAGCCGCTAAGGAGACTATGGCAATTACCAAAATTATTGTAAACAATATGTTTTTAAAAAACCTATTCATAACTGACCTATTTATATATAAAAAACTTGGTATTTAATTATTTTTCCCTATTGTTGGCCAGCACTTTCACAACATTCGGGTCAACTAAAGTTGTTATGTTCCCATAGTCTGTTGAACCTTCAGCAATTACTTTCAAAATCCTCCTCATTATCTTGCCGCTTCTTGTCTTTGGCAAGTCATCTGCGAATTGTATTTTGTCG
>CAZLGX010000086.1:0-5526 GCA_964559395.1 uncultured Methanosarcinales archaeon | reverse complement strand
GTGAACTTTTGCTTGATTAAATTTCTTTCAGTATGGAAAATATAAAAAAATAACTGATTTTTATTTCTTTTCAATAACGAAAATAAACATCTGCACTGAAATCCAACATAAAAGAATTAACTTATTCGTTTTAACTAAGAATTCTCATAGGAGTGGTTCACTCCACCATCTTCCCCAATCTTCCCAATCTCTCCCCGCTTAAAAACCTTCCAAGAACCTCTTTCAAATCCTTAATCTTAACCCTAATCTGCTCTGTAGTGTCTCTTGCCCTCACAGTCACACTATCATCTTCCAAGCTTTCAAAATCAGCTGTAACACAAGCGTAAACTCCAGTCTCATCCGCTCTTGCATAGCGGCGGCCTATGCTGCCGCTGGTATCAAATGTGCATGCCCACTCCTGCTTCATTTCATCATGGATTTTCTTAGCTAAGCCAACTATATCCTTTTTATTTGAAACCAAGGGGAAAACTCCCAGCTTGATTGGTGCTAGTTTAGGATGCAGTTTCAAAACAACATTGTCTCTTGACTTGTCAAAATGATAAGCGTCAAACATAAAAACCAAAAAAGCTCTTTCAACGCCTTGGCTAGGCTCGCAAATGACATGGGGTATTATTTTTTTCTTTGTCTCCTCATCAAAAATACTTAAGTCTGTTTTTGAGTGCTCAATGTGCCGCTTTAAGTCAAAATCTGTTCTGTTGCTTAATCCTTGCAATTCTTTCCATCCAAAAGGGAACTCATATTCCAAGTCCCATGTATCTAAAGCGTAATGGCTCAATTCATCCTTCACATGCTGCCTTATCCTAAAATGGCTTGGCTCAGCGCCTAAATCAACAAACCATTTGTGCATTTGTGCAAGCCAGTACCCATGCCACTTTGTCTTGATTATTTTTTTAGAAAGGCATTCTTTAATAGTCATTTTTTCCATCGCCTTGTTCTTTTTCTGCATCTCGGCGCTTAAGACATTTATCTCATAATCCAAGATTTCATTAATGTAAGGGCATTCCTCTTGCTTTTCAGGATGGACAAAATACTCTAGTTCCATCATCTCAAACTCCCTCATTCTGAATAGGAAATCTCTTGGCGAAATTTCATTCCTAAAGGCCTTTCCAATCTGTGCAATTCCAAATGGCAATTTCAAACGAGCATTTTCTGTAACTAATCTGAAATTCGAAAAAATAATCTGCGCTGTCTCAGGCCTTAAAAAAGCGACAGAGCCTGAATGCTCTACAGGACCTACATGCGTTGAGAACATAAGATTAAACCTCTTTGGGCTGCTTAGCTCATTTCCGCATTTCAGGCATTTTATCTTGTGCTCCGATAGTTTCTTTGATATCTCATCAATAGGCATTCCTGCAGTTTCAATCTTCAGTTTGTCTTCTATTAATTGGTCGCCTCGAAACCTTGAGCCGCATTTCCTGCAGTCAACCAAAATATCTGTAAAGCTGTCGATATGCCCGGATGCTTTCCAAACCATCGGATGCGTTATAATAGAGCCGTCTATTCCAGCAACATCATCTCTCTGCTGGACAAAAGTTTTCCACCATTCTTTCTTGATGTTGTTTTTCAGCTCAACTCCCAAATGCCCGAAGTCAAAAAATCCCGCAATTCCGCCGTAGATTTCAGAATTTAAATACACAAACCCTTTCCTCTTGCAGAAAGTTGCCATTTCGTCTATTGAAAGTTTGGGCTTGTCCATTTTTAATGTTTTATCATTCCTTTGTTTTTAGCAGATTATTAATTTCATCCAGAAAAGGTATTGCAGTTTTATCTATAAATGTTTCTGCCCTCAACCTATCTGCTTCGACTGTTTTTATATTCCCAAGGTAATTGACTTCAAGCCTGTTGTCATAAGCTTTTGATAAAGCAGATGCAAGATCTTTTCTGCCTATCACTCTGCTTAAACCCATTATTCCACATACATGGCTTGTTACTTTTAAACCTTTTTTAGCAAGCAGCTGATATGTTTTTTGTTCCATTGAAAAATAGCCTAGCAGAATAGCTAATAAAGGTGTGTCACTCTTCAAAATTGATTGTGCACCTTTTAAAAAATAATTGCTCAAAGTATTATTGGAAGTTGCTATATTCTCAATAACAACAGGATTTGAAATTTCTACCACAGAGGGCTCAATTTCTTTTGTGCGCTTGCTCATGCATGTCTCTATAAATTCCTTGTCCATCTAAATCAGTCTTATGCCCTCCTTTAAAATGCTCTCGTAAAACTCAGATTTTTTTGATTGATGCGAAGTCCATTCTTTTTCCGTTACGAATATGGGATTAATTCTATTTTTTAATTCGGTTTTTTTGCATATAGCTCTTGCTTTTGTTTCGTCTTTAAAATCACTTTCTGTCAATATGAACAAATCAATATCACTATTAATTCTTAATTCACCTCTGGCTAGGCTTCCGAATAAGAGTATTTCTTTTATGCCACTGATTTTAGCAACTAATTCAGAGCATATACTTTCTAGCCTGTTCCAAATATTCACCGGAATGCCTCTTCTTTCAACTTTTTCATCCTCAAAAAATATTGACAGCTTTGCAGCATACTTATTATCAAGGTTTGCCTGGTAAAATCTTTTCTTGCCTTCGCCTTTTTTTAATATCATCAGGTTTTCTTTCGCCAATGAATGAAGCGTTTTGTGTATAACACCTATGCTTAAACCTGTCATTTTTCTAATATCCTCCATAGAATATGCTATTTTGGTTTCTAATAGCAGTCTCAATATTTTTACTTTTGCCTGAGATCCAATCACAGTTTCGATAAACATTATTATTAAGAAATTTTCACTTATTTATAAATGTTTCTATATCTTCAAAAAAATGAATTTATATAATAAATTTATATATAAAATTTGATTATTTTCATATTTTTGAATTTTTATGATTTTTAAATGTTAAATATAGAACTTATTTTCGTTTTTATGAAAATTATTATTCATCGATGCTTCTTAGAGGGCATGCGTATAATGTACAAATTTCATGCGAAAGGAAGAAAGCTAAAAAATCGGTTTAATCGTAATTACTCGGGGCACCGTCGTCCAATCAAATAAGCGAAGCGATACGTTAAGGAATCTATGGGTTTTATTATTGGTTGGGTAACTGCTACAATCCACCCAGCAATTATTCCTGCTAAAAGTACATCTGTTGTTTCGGATACCATTCTTAAATATCAAACTTTACTACTTTTCAACTCCCTCACGCTCTTCCAAAAGAAATATCCTATTATGCCGAATGTCAGTACAGGAGAAATCCATTCAGGAATATGCGCTCCAAAGCTGTGAAGAATCATCACTGCGCCCAAGGCAAATATCGAGTACATTGCACCGTTCTTCAGGTATTTGTATCTTTTTACCCTTTCAATGTTGCTTACAGTCAATTGCCTCACAACCAAAGCTCCTATGCCGTTGCCAATCAATATAACAGGCAAAATAAAAGTGAAAGCAAAAGCTCCAAGTATTCCGTCTATAGAGAATGTTGCATCTATAACCTCGAGATAGAATATCTTGCTTATGTCAGACATTTTTCCAGAGCCTTCAAGCATCTGCTTTTCCATCTGCTCTGCGTTCTCCTTAAAGCCGTGCGTGATGAAAAATGCTGTAGAGCCTATAACCGCGCCAAAAGCCATCCAGGGCTTTATTTTTATTGCTTGCCATACGATTACAGATAACAATACAGAAACAATAGCAAAAAACCATACGCCCTTTTTGTGTATAAATTCCTCCCCCTTTAACCCATAATGCTTCGGCTCCAGGAACAGCCAGTGGAAGAACAGGAATACAAGAAAAGTGCCTCCGCCAATGAGCAGAATAGGCGCCGATTCTTCAATAACTTTTGCAACTTCAGGATCAGAGCTGAAAGAGGCTGTAAAAGAGCCTAAAAATCCCAATGAAGGGCTGGAAGCCCATACAATAACCCAGGGCAATAAGCCCCTGACCAAAAATACCGCAATCAAAATCCCCCAGAGCAAAAACCATTTTCTTGCCTTCTTGGACATTGTGGAAAGGACTTCGGCATTGATTATGGCATTGTCCACGCTTATGGTTATCTCGAACAATGCCAGCCCTAAAATAATAAAGATTATTGAAAACAGGTCAATCATTTTGTTAAGGTAATTAGTTTAAATTAAAAATCTTGCGATTATATTGTATCTATTCAAGTTTTTCAAGTTGATTTTTTGTGATTAAATAGATTATATTGCCTCTCCAGTTTCTAATATTTCTTAATTCTTCCAAAAGTTCTAAAGCTTTTTCCTTTGATAAATAGCCTGATTTTAATAAAAGAATAAGAAAAACAGGGCTAAAATAAACCTCAATTTTATGCCTAGTATGGTGCACTAATTTTGTCTCGTCTGTAATTAATGGCAATTTCTTTTTTAATGCCAAATTGTAAAGTTCATTATCAGTTGATTCTATGTATTTTATTGATTCTTTTATTTCGCAGAATTCTATTGTAAACCTATTTTTCAGTTTGAGAACATTTTTTGCAATTTTGCCATATTTATCATCATACTTTGCGAATTCTTCTAATTCTTTAATCACGGAATTTGTCGTAGTAATTGAAAATAGTTTTAACACTTGCTCCAGAATATTGACACTTTCTAAGCTTATTAATGCTGAAGTGTCAAAAATATATATATTTTTGAGCACTCGAAAATCGTCTTTAGCGATTTTCTTTGTATCAAGAATGTAGTTTTCTGAGCTTTTTTCCATATTCTAAGCCATGCTTCACGCTTTTTTCAGCAATAACTTTAATAGACTCCATCTCATCAGCAATATCTTTTCCGACCATCTTTTCTATTTTTTCTTTGCTAATCATTCCGTTGGCGTACAAAGTACTTAACTCCATTAAAAGTTTATTCTTTTCCTCATGCACTTCTTCGGCTATTTTTGTCTTTACCCATTCTGATTTATTCACTTTTAATAGTTTTGAAATTATATCTAAGTCCTGCACCAAATCCTTTGGCATTCTTATATTGAACTGCTCGGTTTCCACAATAATCACCTGTATAGCATATAATAGCAATTGATATATAAAGGTTTTGGTTTTTGAAGAAAAGTTCCCGAAGGGCTTTGCGTATAGAGTACCGACTTTATACGAAGGGAAGAAGGCTAAAAAATCGGTTTAATAAAGTCAAGAGTAAGCAAATTTTAAATAATAGTGTTCATTTACCTTGGATTATGACACAAGAGCAAAGAACTCCTCCACCAAAAGCTCTAGAATGGATAGCCAATAACTCTTTTCTTCAAGCAATAACTAAAACTCCATTGAGAAGAGCAACTACAACAGGCATAAGTGCTGTTGTTTTATCTTTAGCTTTCCACCAGTTAATGCCGGAACTTAGAGTGGAGCCAACACAACAAAAAGTTGTAGAGACTGTTGCCTATGGATTAGCGGGATTTTTAGCGCATTATGGTGTAATAAAAGCTCAGGATGTGGCTAAGTATGCTTATAAATTAGCTAATGATTTCTACCATAGAAAAGTTTCTTGACTTTATTAAACCCTTGCTTTTTTAAGAAAAAAATCTC
>CAZLGX010000085.1:0-5530 GCA_964559395.1 uncultured Methanosarcinales archaeon | reverse complement strand
TCGCCTTTGTCAAGCCTAACCTCAAAACTAAAGCTGCCTTGAACTTCCATTGCAATAGAGGGTTTCCTGAAATCTTCAAATATATCCACAGGAGGATATTGCAGATTAAGTGTTTGTCCGCCACTTAGTGTTTTTAAAACAACAGGATCTGATTTTTGGCTTTCCATGCCTAGGGTATTGACTGCTGAAACCTCATATTTGTATTCTTTTTCGCTGTCCACTAAAGCGTCTATAAAGAAATTGTAATTTGCAGGCTTTGTAGTTGCAATTGCAATTGAATCCCTGTAAACAACATAATGGCTGAAGTCCTTGTCTTTTGATTGGTTCCATTTAAGCTCAACAGAGTTTTGGGCAATTTTTTCAGCTTTGAGTCCTTTTATTTGCTCTGGAGCTGCTGCACTAGCGCTCAAATCAATAAACACTTTTGCCACAACAGGTTCGTTAACATTCCCGCTTATGGTAAAATTAGCTTTTGATATCAATTGCTTTATTTCAGCTAATGTCACAATAGGCTGCTCTGTATCAACAAGAATTTCAAATGTCTGCTCATTTTTATTGCCGTCTTTGTCAGTCACTGAAATTTTTATTGTATTAATATCTGCCAACTGCACTTGGCTGAAATAGAATTTTCCGCTGCTTCCAACTTCATTTCCTGTAAGTGATTTTTTTGGTGCGCTTAAGTCGTTGACAAATATGCTGACAGCAGAGAATGGCCTTGTTACTCCCGATATATCTATGGCTCTTCTGTTGAAATTTGCAGGCACAGCCACGTCTATCTTGGGCGGGCCAGTCAAATCGTCTGTTTTGGGCTGTGCATTAGTCTTGCTGATAGCTTGGGCATCGCCAAGCGTTTTAAATTTGTGAAATGAATTTGAGCTGTTGTCCAGCGCAAAATTTCCTGAGCTGTCATAGGATTCCACGCTGAAAAAAAACTCAGTGTTGGATGAAAGCCCTGCAATCTGCAATGAATGAGCAGTAATAAAATCAAGATGCTTTTGGCTCTGCCCCAGCTTGTTTGTCTTGCCGTATCTTGCAGTTCCATTTGCCGGAACATCTGTTTTCCACTCTATTGCTGCTGAATTTTCAGTTATTTTGTTTGCCCTGGCTTCTGAAATAACTAATCCGTATGCATCTGCCGATAGTAAAGGAAGTGTTAAAACTAACTGAATCAAGAATATGGCTATTAAATCATTGAATTTTGTATTCATTTTTTTATTTTTACATTGAATTATTTTTAATTTTAAAATACGAGACTCATGCACCCTCTCGACTTAAATGAGTACACCTCATACTTCTGCTTAAAGTATCTGCAAGCGGATTACTTTCATAGCATTTATTTTGCAAAGTCGCTCTAGTATTTTTTAATTTTATAATTGTTGATGTGTTTTTCATTATTGAATTATTTTTATTGATTTTTGTTTTTGGGGTCATTTTAATTCAGGCGATGGGACTTTTTTCGAATTCAAGTCAAGATTTGCGATAAACATTGCTCTCTCTTCTTCGCTTGCAGCGCCTTGGTAGATAACATGGAACACAAGCTCTTGGGAGCCCTCAAGCTGCTCCCTGTTAACTTTCCATTCTCCTATATAGCCGCCGACAAGCTCTTCTTCATCAACCAAATAAACTGTTAATTCATATTTTGAATCCTTGAGAGGAACTTTAAGCTTGAAATTGCCCTCTTTTGGGTAAAAGGCAAAGTCTTCAAACCCTGTTGTGTTGCCTTTTATCAGTATTGAAGCTTTTTCATTTCCGCTCAGCTCCTCTTCAACAGCCTGGTTTGAAAGGAGATGCTTCACAACTTTGTAATTGTCAAATTCTTTCACAGGGTTCATAAACAAAACATAAGAAGAGCCATCAATATCTGTCTGCATAAACGCCTGTGAATCAAGGTAGCCTTCTTTAGTGCCCCTTAAAACACCGTAGACGCAATAGGGCATTATTTTTGTTATGCCTGCTGCTGCTCCCAAGCTCAGCCATTCGGTTTTTCCCAGATTGCAATAAAACCTGCCGCATGCAAATGTCAAGTTGACATCTTTTAAGCTGTCGCCTGTTTCATTATCAACTGTGAATATTGTGACTTCCTTCTCAACATCATTACAGTATTCTTCTGATGAAACCTCATCAGTTGTTTCAAACAATGTGGTTCCCCTGTTGATTCTGTTGGGCATGTTATGATCTATATCAACTCGTAATGCAAAATTAAACTGGTACCTGGAATTTTTCTCGGTTTCCTGATCCAGTATTGTAATAACAACAGGGTACATTATATCATAAGTGAAATGCCAAACATGCAGGCAGAAAAATTTCAATAATTGGTTGCCTTTATCCGCATTTGATTTTAAAATGCTGTTTTGGCTAGGCCTTGCGAAAATATCCATGGGCCAATTGTCATATCTAACTGACACTTTCATATTCTTGTACTTATTTCCCGGGTTCTGCTCAACATCCATCACATAATGAGATTGGTAGTAGGTTTGCGAGTAAATTGGCTTGCCATCGGGATTTGGGACGTATTTATTTGGATTGTAGTCTGTGCCCCTTATTTTAACATAAGGTAGATTGATTCTCAACAGAGTCATTACCTTTTCCTTTATTTTGCTTAATTCCCATGTTTTTGTCTGGCATGTAACTTCTATGTCTGTTACTGGTATTTCCTGGCTTAAAGACATAAGGTCAATTGTTTTTCTCTCTAGAAAATATGCGTTGTTTTCCCTTTCCATTATGAGTTTTGCAAGCTCATACACTTTTTTGAATCTAACTTGAAGCGTATAGCCAAAATTCTCAATCTTTGCGCTGAAGCTTGCATCTTTTGCTATAATTTCCAGAGGATATTTTACCTCTATTGTTGTGTCTTCGTCATTAAACTTTATCTCTATTGCAGGCTCTTTTAACGGGTTTATTTCAAATTGGTTTTCAAAAGGCTCGAAATTATTAATGCAGCCTTGCAATTCATTCCTTATATGGTTTTTCATCTGGTCTTTTATGAAATCTTCAGGCGGAACAGCCTCAATTCCATCATACCACCAGTATGGCATTTTAAACCCCGATTGCGGCAGATTCGATAGGTATGCCTTTGGATTTTCATCTATGCCTGGAGGTAGGATTATATAGCCCCCGCTCAGGCCTATCCTCTCCAAGCCGTCTTCTGAAATTATCTTTATGCAGTTGTCAACGAAAGATTTTATGGGCGCAACCTCTGGCGCTACAAATTCCTCCTTCGGAGCCAATTGCCTTTGGTAAGAGAAATAAATCACGCCTGCAATTAGGATTACCAAAGCCATGACTATAAACAGGGTTATTTGTGCCTTTGGATTTGCAAAGTATCTGCCTCTTTTTTTAATTGACATTTTTAATTGAGTTATTTTATAATTTTTATTTTTTAATCCGCTCGCGCTATCGCGCTCACAATATCTTGTGCTCGGTTTCGCTTGTCTGCCATTGCGCGAAACCTCGCCTATTTATACACTAATTAAATCAAAAGCGGTTCACTTTTATCATGTTAGCAGACAAAAGTCGCTCTCGATTTTTTTATTTTGTTTTTAATGTTTTTTCGTTATTGTTATTTTACATTTTTCCTCAATGCCTTGACATCAATCTTGCTCAAATCAATCTCTACATAGTCCTTTTCAGTCAAATTCAAGATCTTGACAATATCAGAAGGGACCCTAACTACCAATCCGCCGCTTGTTCTAATCAGCTTTTTAGTGTATATCATCTTAAACTAGTATATATGAAATATATTTATTTTATATATATTTAATATCGAAAACAATAGTTTTATATATAAATCATATATAGAGTTTATAAAGCTTTCTATTTGAGTTTTGATATGTCAAAAATACTTCGTATTTTTGAGCATCATCAAAAATCGTAAATATTTATTGCAACTTTGCGATTTTTGAGATTTCATAAACCAATGTAGAAACATAGTACCTGGCTAAAGAAACGAATAGCAAGAGCAGCGGGTTAGCCAAAATGCCTACCAATAAAGCAATAGACAGCCCTGGCTGCGGCGCCATTAGAAGCCCCAGAGCATCAGTTGCTGCAAAACTAAAGCCGAGAAACCCATAAATTTTTTGGGCTAATAAGAATGAAAAATTGTCAAGCTGTACCAGGCTACTCAGGAGCATGACTAGAAAAAATCCAATAAAAATTATGAAATAAGGCAGCAAAAACAAGTGGATTTTCGTGATGTTTAATTTTAACCACTTAATCGACTTAATTGTGGGGTTAAGCATAAACATAGTATAGAAAGTATTTGTAAGGTAAAATCCTGTTAAAATAGCAATAGTCATGAATGCAGGCGCGTATTTAATATCAACAATCCATGAAATCAAGAAAATAAGCACGAACCAAAATCCAAGCCATATAAGGTTAAGCCAAAGAAATCTTGAGAACAAGCTCAAATTTATTTTCTTATTGGTGGTTTTTGCCCAGATTACTCCTTTCAGGATGCTTGCCAGGAAGATTACTGCAATTAAAAGGATCATAAAAGAAAAAACTACGAGATAATAAAATGACTGTGTTTCTTTTGACAACTGCTGCATTCTTTCGATGCCTATTGAAGCCAAATCAGCAGGCAAATTAAATGAGTTGACCTTTTCGCTTATCCTTGTGATCCAGAAAATAATGAAATAGCCCGAAATAATATAGAATAAAAAATCCAAAATAATTATAAGAATAATATTTGAGTTAATCTTTCTTAGAGCGGATTTTAATATATTGTAATTCCAGTTCAGGTAGTTTTGTTTTTTCATTTTAAAAATCATTCAGCTCGTTTTCAGTTTGAGGTCGTCCTATTTGGATAGTTGTCGGCTCTGATGGCGATTCTATTATCCTATTGCAGATTTGTTTGTTGTCGATTTTCCATTTTACTGGGACTTTATCAAAAGTAATGCATATTGTATTGTAAAGCACTTTGCTTTCCTTGACTATTGCACTTGAGCCCATCTTGCCAAATGACTTTCCTCGCTCTATATGTTGGTCTCTTTTGAACAAATTAACCTTTGTCCCGCCGACTCTGTCTTCGGTTATAACTACCTGTATTGTCATATTCTCAGGCGCCCTTACATCTTTTTCATAATCGCCATTTCTAACATTGAAGGTTATCTTGTAAATATAAGATATGCTGTTGTCGGATAAATTGACTATGGGTTGAGTTCTTGTTGCCTCTATATGCGCGCCTATCTGCGCCAACCCTTGGGGTGTTTCAGCATAAGCAACTCCTGCGCTTTGCCCATGCTCTATTTTTTCTTCGCAAATCTGGCTTGTCCAAGCTTCAATTCCCAAATAATGCTCACTGAAGAACTTGTCAACGTCCCTTCTCCATTTCAACAATCTTTCCTCATCCATGAATAATCCAGCTATATAGCCCAAGCCGCGGTATTCTGTGAATACTCTTTCAAGACTGGCGAAGAACTGCCTTGATTTGTAGTTGCTGTCTTCTTTTTTGCCCCTGTTTAAGATGTCTATTTGGTTCTGAGGCATCAATTTCATATGTAATTCAGTTACCTCATAACCGTTATCGGTA
>CAZLGX010000084.1:0-5572 GCA_964559395.1 uncultured Methanosarcinales archaeon | reverse complement strand
AAGAAGCGGTGAAGGTTCCCCTCATTTTCTGTTACAATAAATCTCCTAAGAAAAGGATAGACTCCCAAGTGCAATCAACCGATATTATGCCAACTATACTTAATATTCTAGGAATCGAATTAATTGAAAATATAGAGGGAAACAGCCTTATGCCTTTAATCAATGAAAACAAAAAAACAAGAGACTACACTTTTGCTGAAAGCGGCATGTCATTTTTCAAGGAAGACAAAAGGAGATACATAGGAGGAATAAAGGGCAAATGGCGCATGATACGGACAGATGAATGGAAACTCATTTACATACCTCATCCTCAAAAAGATATTTTTGAGCTTTATAATCTTAAAAATGATCCAAAGGAAACTAAAAACCTAACAGAAAAAAAGCCAGAGACAGCAAGTCAGCTTAAAGAAGAATTATTCAAATGGATGAAGGACATGGAAGGCGGAGAAAAAATCAATTTAACAGAAAAATCCAAAGAAGTCCTGAGAAAACTTGGTTATATGGAATAACCGCGTTGCATCATATATCCCTATTTGCAAAGCTGAGAGGAGGATGCTTATGACACACATTAAATCGGCAGAATTAAGCTATCTCACCGTGAGCGGAACATACGGCAATGAAGACATAAAAAAGGCGCTTATGCAAACACTTGAAAGCCTGTTTGACAAAGCGTACTGGGTACATATCGGAAAACCAGGGTTAGAGGACGAAGTTATCAGCGTTTCAAGCATAGTTGAGGCATTTAAAATAATCCGATCTGATATTTGAAACCAAAAACCTGATAGAGAAAAGCCTGTGATAGCAAACAAGCTCAGGGAAGAATTATTCAAATGGATGAAGGATATGGAAGGTGGAGAAAAAATCAATTTATGGTACGTAAAGTTCTTCATATCCAAAGCAACTTACATAACCTAAACCGTCCCGTATATATTATAAATTATTAGATTTGCATCATAAGGCACAACAGTTAGGTTTTTTGTATCTACAAAAACAACAGCCACTGTCCCTAATTTCGGATTAACTAAAGCAAATTGATTATATTTGGTTCTATCGTAAATTGCGGTAATTGGTTTAATATGTCGAAAATATAGTAAATTAATTAAATAAATCGCTATATTTTCGAGCATGCTCAAAAACCACTGAATAACATTTGCGTTGGCAGCATGCTACCAATCTTTGATTTGTGGTTTTTGACAAATAGCCGCAATTTACGAGATAGACAATTGCGTGAAAATATAATAAATCAACGCAATTGTCTATATCTATGCTTATGGTTTTTTTCATACTTACAGTTGGAATAGGCATTGGTTTATGCAGCTCTAAAGCTTCTTCGCCTTTAGCGGTTATTTCGTATAAGTCATTTATGTATCCTTTAATCTGAAGATTTTTTAAAACTAAAGATACTGAACCACGAGACATATTCAAATCTCTAGCAATTCTGCTAATTCTTTCACATGGATGCTCTTTTAAGAATCTTAGCACAACTATCTCGTTATCTGTTACCATTTTTTCCTCTTCTTCCATTTTTGGTCACTTTCAGCTTTTGAAAAGATGAAATAGAAATTGTATTTAAGAGTGTTAATAGTTAAAATTTGAGTAGACATTAACCTATCAAATAATAATTAATCTTCAGCAACAACATTTTTATACAAGAAACTTTCTTTTATTATACATGTATAAATTTACAACAAGGAGCAAGAAAGCTGAGAAGCAATTTTACGAAGTTCTAAATTCTAGAGACATCATTCGAACAAAATTGGAAAAGCTTGGAAATGACCCAAGAGGGCAATTCAATGCCCATAAGCTAAAAGGTAAATTGGAAGGCAAATGGGCTTGCTACTTGGGCTATGATATAAGGCTTGTTTACGAAATTGATGATCAAAATAAAGAAATAATTATTGTAGCTGCTGGCTCACACAAGGAAGCATATGGTTAAAGCTTAAGCTCCCAAGTTTTAACTCCTTTTTTCTTGGCTTCATCACTTTCCCGTATAGCCTCCATCATTTTAGAATTTCTTAAGATGCCTACTTCTTCAAGGAGTTCTTTATATTCCTTCTTTGAAATTGTTACAGTTTCTTGTTTCATACTACTACCACTACTACTGCCAGCTTAATAAATTTTTTGGTTTTTTATGGCACGTAAAGTTCTTTTGACAATAAGTCCATTCTACGTCAGAAAAGCTTATACAAAAATCTAATGAAAATATGGCTGCTCATCGATAAAAACCCTTATAAATGCTTATATTCTCCATTGGTAAAATGCTTAACATTCTAAAAAAGAAAAAGCCCAACATCATAATGCTGATGATAGACGGAGTTAGATATGATGCTGTCGATAAGATAGATTTCTACAGGGAATTAAAAAAACAAGCGGTGTTTTTTCCTAATTTAATTACATATGCGCCATACACAATAGGCTCTATGCATGCTGTGTTCTCCGGTATGAATGGAAAACAGAATGGCGTAGACGGATATTACAGAAGCTTAAACTTTGATAAAAAAAACTGCTTTACTCTGGCTCAATACCTAGAGGAACAAGGCTACTATACTGATTCAGATGTTATATATGAAAAAATTATCCCTAATCAGGGCTTTAATAAGGTGAGATCGCATGACGAATTTAAGGACAATTTAAAAATTAGGCACGCAGAAGTTCTAAATCAGATTAAAAGCAAACAACCTTTTTTTCTCTATTTGGATTACAGCAAGATCCATACAAATTTAGTTTATGAGGTTATAAAAAAATATTCCGATTTTGACAAGGAATATTTTGATAATAAAGAAGAAAATTTCAAAAAATATTTGGAATGGGCTGAAGCTGGCGCAGAATATCTTAACGCTACACTGAACAAAATCAAGGAATTAGGCTTGTGGAATAATTCTATTATATTGGTTTTCACGGATCATGGCGCGAGTGTTGGGGACAAGGTAGGAGAAATGGCTTACGGAGTATTCCTTTATGAATATACCATAAGATGCTTTCTTTATTTAATTGGAAAAGATCTGCCAAAAAATGTTCAAATAAATGAGGTTATAAGGAATATTGATGTGTTGCCGACAATTTTAGAATTGCTTAGTATAAAAGAAAAAAATGGTTATAAGAAAATTCAGGGGAAATCATTTATTCCTTTAATTAAAGGGAAAAAAGACAATAGGATAGCATATTCTGAAACAGGTGGCCTAGGCGGCCCAACACCCTCCCCCGAAAGACACAATGTATTTGCCGTCCGCACGAACAAATGGAAGCTTATTTATAATGAGGCTAACAAGAAAAAAGAATTATATGATCTGGAAAATGACAAAGATGAAAAAAACAATATTATAGGCAAAAATCCTGATATAGGGGATTTCTTATGGGAAGAAATGATTAAATTCGGAAAATCAAAATAATTATAAATAAATGCTAATTTGTATCTAAAATGCCAATGGAAAAACCTGCATGGGTTAAGGATAAGAAGGTTGCGGACGATTTTGAAGTAATACGCACAAAATCATATGACGATTATAAAGACCATAGGAATGATGATGGCTGTTACACTTTAATAAGGATCTATTGGGACATGCACGAAATTGGAGTTGCAATATGCGATTACAAGCACATAATCCTAAAAGAATTCAGGGGCAGAAGGGCGCAGGATTTGTATGTTGCCATATTCAAATACAGCGAGCAGCATAATAAGAACTGGTTTAAGGTGCTTGATCATGCAGCATATCTGGGGAAGGAGCTGAAGAAGGCAGAGATCTGTTTGTCTTTGGGCGTTGAGTATGTTCAAGAATAGTTAGTATTTAATCAATAAAAACACCTTCTTTAATGGTTGCTTATCTTTTCAGAGCCAGCTTAATTAGAGAAAGACAAAAGTATCAATTCAAATTGTTTTGTCTTTCTAAATTTAATATCTGAAATCCATAAGTAATTATATTTGTCAGATACTAAATAATAGAAACATTTAAATATTCTTACTAGTAACACTAGTAGCTATGAAAAAGGTAGTATGGCTCAACAAGTCCAACGGGCAGCTTTGCGTTACAATACCAAAGGACTCCGGCATAAAGGAAAGTGACATAGTAAATGTGGAAAAAGAGAAGATAAAGTCAATAGTCTACTCTTCAGTAACTGGTGACCTTTTCCACTATGGGCACTTGAGGCTTCTGCAGAGGGCCAATGAATTGGGAGATTTTCACATCTGCGGCGTGTTGACAGACGAGGCTATAAAATCCTACAAGGAAGAGCCGATAGCGGGCTTTAAGGAAAGAAAAGCAATAATATCCTCGCTTTTGTGCGTTGACATGGTAATGACGCAGCATAGTCTTGATCCCACAGACAATCTTAAGAAAATTCATGAACAGTTTGAGAATGCAAAGCTGATTCTTGTCTTGGGCTCCAACTGGAAGAAAGTGCCTGGGGCAGAGTATATTAAAAAGATAAAAGGCAAAATAATACAGCCGCCTTTTTATGAGAAATTGTCAACGGACAACATTGTACACAAAATTTTTAAAATTTATAAAAGAGGAATGTAAAATGAAAAAAGTATATGTTGGGATGAGCACTGATGTCATACATCATGGGCATATCAATATAATAGAATCAGCAAGAAAACTAGGTGAAATCACTGTCGGATTGCTTACTGATGAAGCGATTGCAAGCTTCAAAAGAGTCCCTCTTCTTTCATATGAGCAGAGGAAAAAGATAATAGAAAATATAAAAGGCGTCAAGGATGTAATCCCCCAAGAAACTCTCGATTATGCTCCAAATCTGAGAAAATTAAAACCAGATTATGTAGTGCACGGGACTGACTGGAGAACAGGAGTGCAGAAGCAAATAAGAGAGAGAGTAATAAAAACACTAAAAGAATGGAATGGCAAGCTTGTAGAGCCGGAATATACCAAAGGAATATCCTCAACACAATTAATAAACGAAATGCTTGAAATAGGCACAACTTCTGAAATAAGGCTAAAAAAGCTAAGAAAATTACTGGAGCTTAAACCTTTGGTAAGGCTCATGGAAGTCCACAATGGCTTGACAGGAAGAATAGTGGAAAAAGCAAAGATTGTCCAGGGAAATTCTGTAAGGGAATTTGATGGGATGTGGGAGAGCAGCCTGACAGACTCCATTTCCAAAGGAAAGCCCGACATTGAATATGTGGACATAACCTCAAGACTGCACACAATTGACCAGATATTTGATGTTACAACAAAGCCAATGGTGGTTGATGCCAACAATGGAGGAGTTCCAGAGCATTTTGTTTATACAGTAAAGACTCTTGAAAGAGTTGGAGTGTCTGCTGTTATAATAGAGGACAAAATTGGCTTGAAAAAAAACTCACTATTTGGAACCGATGTTGACCAGACACAGGATACTATAGAAAACTTCTGCAAAAAGATTTCTGCAGGCAAGAAAGCGCAAGTTACAGAAGACTTCATGATAATAGCAAGAATAGAGAGCCTTATATTGAAGAAAGGCATTGATGACGCAATTAAAAGGGCGAAAGCCTATATAGAGGCGGGGACTGACGGAATCATGATACACAGCAAGGAGAAAAGCCCAAAAGAGATTCTTGAATTCTGCAAGCAGT
>CAZLGX010000083.1:3890-5699 GCA_964559395.1 uncultured Methanosarcinales archaeon | reverse complement strand
AAAACCCCCAAAATCAATATTGACGCTATTGTCGAAACAATGCAATACTCACACCATTTTCTCAGTATGAATTTCTGCACATAGGTAAGGTAAAGCGAAAACAAAACTGAAGCAACACTTATACCTACTATAGAATAGTAAATGACTTCCCCTTTAAAAATATTTTGGTTTGTGAGCAGGCCGGATGTATAAACCAGAATTATCGCATAATAGAGCATGCCAGGAACTGTGTTCTCTATTCCAAAAGTTTTTCCGTATTTGCTTTTGACAACAGCATCACAGTCTTGACCAATGATACAATACATCGGCTTGTCGTATTTCTTAGAGTAGAAAATATAAAAAGAAACAATGAATCCGATTAATGACAATATTATTAAAAATACAGGGTTCATTTTCTTAATTTTGAGCTTTTATACAAACTTGGCATATAAGATCCAATTCTTACAACATCAGCTTTTATATTTCTTTTCTTTAATTCTTCTTCAAGCTCTTGTTTTTGAACTTTTTGGTCATAGCCCAAGCAGATAACATCAGGCTTAATATCTTCAATTATGTTAAAAATATTTCCGTGCTTGCCTAAAACTGCTTCATCGACAATTTCTAGTGTTTTTACTTGCTCCAGCCTTTCCTTTTCATTGTGCATTGGCTTTTTTCCTTTAAATTTTTCCGATGTTTCATCTCTTGCGACAATAACAATTAATTTATTCCCATATTTTTTTGCTTCAGAAAGATAATACAAATGCCCTGGATGAATTGTGTCAAAAGTGCCTGCGCACATTACGGTTTTCATAGAATTTAATGCCTCCTTAAGCAATTTTTTAATTCTATCAAAAAATTCCTTGGCAATAGAGAGATTATGACTCGCAATTTCTTTAGAGTAGGTATAGTGGTAATCAGCATCTTCTCGAGACGATATCGCAGCACTAAAATCATTAACATATTTTGACTCTAGCATTCCATTCTTATTTAAATGCTCCAAAACAACACTTATGGCAAAGTGTCTTTTTTCACTGTAACCCAGCTTAAATAAAAGTGCTCTTGCTGTGTGGAACATTGAATAATAAGACTTAACTATAGACCACTTAAAGTCCTCTTCATCGAGTGCCTTTTCAGCCTTGTCTAGGTCGTATTTTGACTCATTAATTTCTTTTTCTATTAATTGCTCATCAATTTCTATTTTCTTCAGGAAGCCCTGCTCCAAGCAGTCCTTTATGTCCATCAGCACATCCTTATTTTATCCTTTTCAACTCTTTCGTAAAATGGTGCATCCTTTCTAGCCAACTGCGACCATTCTAAAGGACTAAAAATTACTATTTTTATTTCCCTTCCAACATCTTTTGAGATTTTGTTTATATCAGGAAATATCTGCTCTTTCCTTATTTTACCAATTACCAATAAGTCTATATCGCTATTTTCAGTGTCTTCTCCCCTTGCTGCACTTCCATAAAGAAAAATTTCAATGTTGTACTTTTTCTCTAACTGCTTTATGCCTTTCAAACTTAGCAGGTTGTTTAATATCTTAATTTGCTTAACTGAGCAATTTTCCTTATTGAGCTGATAAAGCTTGCTTAGCCCAATTTTTTCAACTCTTATGAAATCCTCTTTCAAAAGAAAATTAAGATGCTTTGTCAAAGTAGCTTTTGCTATCTTTGTTTTTTTCCTTAAATCTGTGTACGAAATTTTTGTCGTAGGGTTTCTTGCAAAAAAGACAAGCACTTCCAGCAAAGCCTTGTTTCCTAGGTCAATTATTTGAACCATATGTATCAATTTACTAGTATAAGGTTCAAATATTTAAACCTTTTGGTTCAA
>CAZLGX010000083.1:0-3790 GCA_964559395.1 uncultured Methanosarcinales archaeon | reverse complement strand
AAATATCAAAATACAGATGATACTCCCACGGATGCGGCCTTAGCCTTACAGGATCAACCTCTTTTGTTTTTTTGTATTCTACCCATGTATCTATCATATCTTGTGTGAAAACATTTCCTGCAAGCAAGAATTTGTGATCACTTTCTAGAGCATTTAGTGATTCTGAAAGTGAAGCTGGAACGCTCTTTATTGCTTTTGCCTCTTCTCCAGTCAGATGGTAAATATCCTTGTCCAATGGCTCTCCAGGATCAATCTTTCTTTTCATTCCATCAAGTCCTGCCATTAGCATTGCAGAAAATGCCAAGTAAACATTACAGCTGGGATCAGGAGTCCTAAATTCTATTCTTTTTGCTTTGTCGCTTGTCGAATATACTGGAATTCTTACTGCAGCGCTTCGGTTTCTTTTTGAATAAACTAAATTGACAGGCGCTTCAAATCCAGGCACTAGTCGCTTGTAAGAATTTGTTGTTGGCGCTATTAAAGCACATAAAGCAGGAGCATGTTCAAGCAGTCCACCAATGTAATATTTTGCTGTGTCACTTATTAATGCATAGCCATCTTTGTCGTAAAATAAATTTTTGCCTGCCTTCCATAAACTTTGATGGACGTGCATTCCTGAGCCATTGTCGTCGAATAGCGGTTTTGGCATGAAAGTGGCTGTTTTTCCGTGCTTTCTTGCAATATTCTTGATTATGTATTTATACATCATTACTTGGTCTGCCATTCTCAAAAGAGATGCATAGCCCATATCAATTTCGCATTGTCCAGCAGTGGCAACTTCATGGTGATGGCACTCAACTCCAATGCCAGACTTTACCATTGTTTCAACTATTTCATTTCTTATATTTTGCAAGGTGTCAGTTGGAGCAACTGGAAAATAGCCTTCCTTGTACCTTGGCTTATAGCCCAAATTAGGGCTCCCATTGGCTTCTGTACCTGTATTCCAGGAGCCTTCAGCAGAATCTATATAGTAATAGCCAAAATTTTCTTTCTGGTCATACCTTATGCTGTCAAATATAAAAAATTCAAGCTCTGGTCCCATATAAGCAACATCTGCTATTCCTGTTTCCTTAAGATAGGATTCGGCTTTCATTGCAATATATCTTGGATCTCGTGTGAAAAATTCGCCTGTCTCAGGATCTTTTACACTGCCAATTATGCTGACAGTTGAATCAGAAAAAGGATCAGTAAAACCTGTCTTCAAGTCAGGAACTAAAAGCATATCACTTTCATAAATCTCTTTAAATCCTCTGATTGATGAGCCATCAAACCCAAAGCCATTTTGTATAGAGCTTTCTGACAGCTCAGTTATTGGCACGGTAAAGTGCTGCCACAAGCCAGGCATGTCTGTAAATTTCAGGTCTACAAATTTAACTTTTTCAAGGTCTCTTCTTAAGTTTTCAACAAAATCTGATTTAATAGTTCTTGACGGCTCTTTCTTTATCAATTCCAAAATTTCAGTTGTACTCATTTTATACACCTCTGAGTTGCACGAGGAGGTTAGAAAATCGTAAGATTTTCTTTACCCCGTTTTTTTAGTTTTTTATATAATAGTTTTTAACCAATATACTCTCTACTCTCACAGAATTAGGATTATAAGAGTTCCGTTAATGTTTATATATTTATTGGGCAATTTATTAAACAAAAGTATAGAAAAATCAATTAAATTTAAATATTTGTTCAAGTTTCTAGTTAAAAACCATTAGATTTTAAACAAATGGAGCTGAGCGATACAGATAGGAAAGTGCTGAATGCATTAATAGACAACTCAAGGCTTTCTCTTAGGCAGATAGCGGCACAAGTAGGAGTTTCTGTAGCTACTGTGATGCACCACATAAACAAGCTAGAAAAAGAAAAAATAATTAAGGATTATACTGCGAAGCTGGACTATGAAAAAATCGGATACGATATAGAGGTTATAATTGAAGTTAGAATTTCAAAAGGTAAATTGCTTGATGTTGAAAAAAAGATTGCAGTGCACCCAAATGTTTTTGGCGTCTATGATGTTACGGGAGCTTTCGACGCAGTTATCTTGGCAAGATTTAAGACCAGAAGGCACATGGACAATTTTCTTAAGAAATTGCAAACATACGAGTTTGTTGAAAGAACCGAGACAAAATTAGTGCTGCAGACTGTAAAAGAGGAAGATATTAAGGTGGAATAGATATATTATTTTTTATGAAAACGAAAATTCCAACAACAACATTGGCTGGCGACGGACAACTTTTCTCCTTATACAACTAAGCAATAAAGTCGAAAAGCTTGTCCTTCTTGTCAAAAATCGTAAGATTAATAATTAATTCTGATGATTTTTGAGCATGTTAGGGAATTTTTGCAATTTAAATAGCTAATAAAAATTCCCGACACTTCGTAGCTGATTTTTCCTCTCCAGTCAGTTTTCACCAGACGAATGCAAGTGAGCTGGGAAATGAGTGAGCGAGGTAAATAAGCGAGCGAAAGGCGAGCTTTCGCATTTCACGCGAACTCTCGCATGTCACACGAACTCGCTCACATTTTACTGTTGGAATTTTTGTCGAAAGTTATTGATAATTGCGAGTATATATTATAAAATGTTGCAATTATCAATCTTGTAAATTATAAATTTACAATATCTTCGAGAAACTGAGAGGGTTGAACTAGTTGTCTTAACGCAAAATATAAATAGTTTGATGTTTTATATAATAAAGTGGTTGAAAATGACGTTGGATAGAACACAGATTTTGATGTATACTAGTGTCGTCCCTTATACTATAGCTTCTTTGATGGGTGTCGCTTGTGCCCCTAAAACTATAGTTCCTACAACTCCAACTTTGACTGAAAGAACTCAGAAGATTCAAGGAGATGATTTTGCTAGAGAATTAGGATTTTTAGTTAGCAGAGTTCATAGTCATTGGAGACCATTTATTCAACCAAACTCAAAGGAAAGTAATGAAATATCATATGGTCCCCTAACTTTAAGGAGGGAAATTGCGGAGGAAACATTTCGTAATTTCCAGATTACAGACATCGTAGGCTTGAAAAGTCTTGGTTCAACCGTATCTGATACTTGGGTAATGAGAGTGGATAACCATGACCTCACATATCTAACGCTCCGTCGTTATACAAATGGTTTGTGTGACTGGTATGTAGATTTCAATAATGATGGAAAATTTGACAGAGCTGTAATAGATCGTCCTATTGAACTTCATGGTTTTAATCAATTGGATCTTGTAGATAGAGATGATATGACGCCTGAAGATGTTAGAATTGGTCAAGAAAGATTTGAAGATGGCATAAGGAAAGTTATTGCGGCTATTATAGAGTATTCAAGATCAGCTCCTCACCCCAACGAATAAAACCTTACTATACTTCTACACAACCAACACGATAAGATAAATCACTTAAACCAAAAAACTTATTCCTTCATTATTACGCATAATCTTTGTAGACTATACAAACTTTACTCATTTCATTAAGCCCCTAAGTTTCGTCGTATTTGTGTCCAAATGCAATTTTCTCAAGATAGAGTTCTTGTTTATCAACGTCATAGGAAAATATTATTCTGAGCTTGCCAATCCACAGGCGACAACTGCCTTTCAAGTCATAATGAAGGTGCTTAAATCGTGTTGGCTCTTCAGCAACTTCTTCGATTTTCTTCTTTATTCGTACTTGTAATTGACTATCAAGTTTACTAAAGTCTTTGGAGAATTCCTTAGTAGGAAGAATTTTATAACTCATTCCAATCAGCAAAATCCTTTTGTTTGATTTGCTCTTTTGCCTTTTTATAAGAGTCCATAAAGTCTTTGTCAGC
>CAZLGX010000082.1:0-5717 GCA_964559395.1 uncultured Methanosarcinales archaeon | reverse complement strand
TTTGCTTTCAACCTCAACAGAATCCCTTTTTCTTAAATCAGATTCAACCTCATCGACTAGTTTTTCTATCTTCTCAAGCGGAATCTGCCTTTTCTCGCAGGCCTCAACAACGCCATTAAGGACTTTCTGCCTTTGGAATCTTTCCCTTCTTCCGTCTTTCTTAACAACAATAATATCGGCTTCTTCAACCCTTTCATAAGTTGTAAATCTCTTATTGCACTTCATGCATTCCCTTCTTCTTCTTGTCGATTCCAAGCTTTCAGTATCTCTTGTGTCTATAACCTGAGTTTCTTCATAATTGCAGTAAGGGCATTTCATAAGAATAGTTTATTCCAGATTTAATATAAAGGTTTTGGAAGAGCAAGGATTAGCTATTTACATATCCAATAAACCATAAACAATAACTTTTTAAAACTTATTCAAAAACAGCAGGCAAATGGAATCAAAGAAACTAAACGTCGGCGGTCAGGCTGTAATTGAAGGCGTCATGATAAGAGGTGCTTCAAAATATGTCGTTGCTGTCAGGAAAGGAAAAAAAATAGTTTTTAAAAATGGGAGAATACCGTCAAAATCAAACAAATTCTTTAAGTTGCCTTTTATCAGGGGCTTTGTCAATTTGGTTGATATGCTTTTTATAGGCATAAAATCCTTGATGTGGTCTGCAGAGCAGGCAGGCGAGGAGGATAAGATAAGCAGGAAACAAATAACTTTCATAGTTGCCATTACATCAATTATTGCAGTCCTTTTTATGATTGTATTGCCATATTTCCTGACAAATCTTGTCGGATTTGCAGAAGAAAGAGAGCCAGTCTTGTTTAATCTCGTTGATGGAATAATAAGAATTCTTATTTTTATAGGGTATATTTTTGCAATTTCCTTTATGAAAGATGTGAAAGTTTTATTTCAATATCATGGCGCAGAGCATAAGGCAATCCATTGCTATGAGAAAGGCAAGGATTTAAATATAGGTAATGTTAAAAAATTTACAACGCTGCACCCAAGATGCGGCACTTCATTCCTGCTGATAGTTTTTATTGTAAGTATCTTGATATTTTCGATATTGCCGTCTATCATTATTTATTATATTCCAGAATTTATCAATTTAAATGCGTGGCTTAGAAGAAGCATCCTAATACCAGTAAGGATCTTGCTCATACCGCTCATCGCTGGCATCTCTTATGAGATATTGAAGATAAGCGACAAGAAGCAAGGAAATATCTTATTCAAAATAATCTCATTGCCAGGATTATGGCTTCAGAAAATAACAACACAAGAGCCAAATAATAAGCAAATAGAAGTTGCCATATATTCGCTAAAAAAATTATTGCAGGCAGAAAAAGGAAAATGAAAAAAAAAGCAGGTATTTTAGTTAGTGCATATAGATATAATGATTAATGCTCATTTCGATCTTTTAGGGATAGGCTTTAGAAGGTTTTCGGGCTTTATTTCGTCAGGTATTTCACCCCACCATCTCTTCATGACCTGATAGTTTTCTTCTATTGCTAAAGCTTCACTCAGCCTTCTTATTCTTTCTTCGGTTAAGGCAATACTTTCCAGATTTCCTTCCTGCCACTCTGTTGGAATAGAAGTAATATCAAAGCTCAATAGATCATCTATTTGCTTTCTAACTATTGCTCCTTTTTCAACTTTGATTGTAGTAAGCACTAATAATCGCAAAATATGCCTCATATCTTCTTGGTTATCTGGAGCAATAGAAGATAGAATAGCATTATAAACACTTTCAATTTTTTGTTTGATATCTGTAGGAGGCGTAGGTAAATCATGACCAAACTTTTTTCTTAGTTTTTCAATAAAAGCTTTAGGGTCATATATCAAGTAGCTCGCCCAAAACAGTTCTTTAGGTGTGTCAATAATACCTAAATAATCATCTTGGAGTTTACTTGGTAATCGTGCAAAAAAAGCGTACATATCCCTAATAATCTCCACTCCTTTTTGAGGATTTGTAATAAGGGTTTCATATGCATTTTTTCTATCGGTTATTACACCAAGTCGATTAGTAACTCGACCACCAGCATTACCACTTCCCATGTCAGGTATTAGTTGATCCCATCTATTGAATGTGTATGAATCATCATAACCGTGCCAAATGTCTTTTCCTGGATATTTTTTTATATCTTCAAGCAGGAGTTCTGATTTGCGGCAACCAAATCCTGACCATACATCTCTATTTTCTCCATATCTAAGATCTCCAGACGCTAATTCAATATCCCTAAGAAAAACCATATCATCTGCACTTACACCGGCATACTGTAATTGAGCTATAAGGCGAAATGCTGTGATATACCTCCCACTTGTAATTGTTATTCCAGAATTTTCTAGAATATCGCCATAAACTTTAGCTGTTGGCTGCCTCGTTATTGTACCTGTCATTTTTGTATTCACTAAAGCAGTAGTATTGCTAATTATTTAAATCTATTCTTTTGATACTACTAACTAGTTAATAAGTTGTAGCCTGCCCTCATCAAAAATTCCAACAGTATGGATGAAAAACGAGGCAGAGAAATTTCAATCATTAACTCATTATTAATAATTAATTAAGGGTAATTTAAAAATTTCAAATAACTTTTTACACATTGCTGCAATTACTGCATTTCATCTATCTTTTTAAGATATTCTTTGATTCTGGAAGTTATTGTCGGCAGCAAATATTTCTCGATTTTTTCCTCAAATAGCTCGGCAAGATGGCCGTGTTCGGTTATTCTATAGGCATTAAGGCGCTTCTCCACCATCAATATGTCCTTCAATCTTTTTAACTGCCTCCTTATATTTGATGAGGCAATCCCAAGCATCGGGAGCTTCAGGTTCTTCCTTTCCTCAATTACCAAATGACAGATTTCATCGCTTGTCAGCTGTTTCTGCTCTTTTTTTGCTTTTATGAGTACGTGAAATACATCAACAACAACATCTCTTGAATCGCCTGGCTGCAATAAACCAATTGAAAGGCAGAGTTTTCTTACCAATTCCCTGTCATTTAGGTTTGCTGGCTTCTCGTACTTTCTCAAGGTAAGCTCTGCAAGAGGCACTTCCTTTGAGATTGTTTTCTGCTTTGGCATGATTAAAAAGTTTTGATAATTAAGTGATATTTATAGGTTTTGATTAAAAAAATTTATATAGTGCTTCAAAAAGATGGTTTTTATGGCAAGAAATAATCCAGAAGATCCTATACCAAAAGAGTTATTTGATATTTTAGCCTGTCCATTGTGCAGGGCTGACTTGGAGTATTCCAAAAACAAGGACAGCCTGGTTTGCTCAGGCTGCGGCACAAAGTATCCGATAGAAGACAATATACCAATATTGCTGAATCCTAAAGACAGGAAAAGGTTTAAGGCTTGAATAAGCAATAAATTTAAATTATGCTTTTAAATCTTTATTCTTATGCCGACGTCGCATAACCTGGCATTGCGCTAGCCTTGAGTTTCAGACTAGACAGCTGGTTCCCGCAAGGGTATCCCGGTTCAAAACAGCTTAAATGCTGGTGAAAATCCGGGCGTCGGCGTATTTTATTTAATAAGAACTCAAATCTTTATTTTCCCCTAACCCTAGGCTTTTTCTCAGCTCTTTTCTTTTCCTTTTTAGCCCTGCACTTGCTGCACTTGCACATCTTGTTGTGGGTGTTTCTAGAAGGATTATACCATTTCTGGAATCTGCAGTGCGGGCATTTTGCATAATCGCTTTTCTGTCCGCATCTTGGGCATATTGTTGCCTCTCTTCTTCTGTTCATCATAATAGTCCCTAAAATTGCCTCTCTTTTTAAATGTTTATTTTTTAGAAGTAAGAAACTTTAATAAGTATGCTTAAATTTGTTATAACTCGTGTTCAACAGCTTTTCAAAGGAAAAATCTGATTTTTTAAGTAAAAAGGACAAGAGCAAAAAAGGCTCGATAGATAAAGACATAGTCAAATTAATTAACAAAATCAATTCAAAGGATTATTGTTATACCACATCGAGTTGTGCCGGTAGAATTGTATTGCTGGAGATGAAATCCAAGAAAAAGAATGAGTGCAATCGGATTTTTATAAAACATGATAAAGTCAAATTCGATGAAATAAATAATGCATTAAAGCAATATAAAAATAATAAAAAAATCTATGAAATATGGCTAAAGCAGCAGCCGTTGATTCTGCATGTTGCCTGCAGGGATTTGGAAGCTGCAAAGAAATTTCTGGAAACTGCAAGAAAAATATTCAGAAGGGCAGGAATAATCGCAATAACAGAGAGAAAAGTTATGATTGAAATAATAGGCAGCGAGCATTTGGAAACAATTGTTAAAGACAACAATTTTTTAGTTGATGAAAAATATTTGAAAGAATTGATTAAGTACGCAAATAGGAATTTTATGGAGAATAAAAATAAAATAAGAATGTTTTTGAAATTGATTAAAGTGGTATAAATGCTGAAAAGTCTGCTAAAAGAGCTTAAACAAATTTCAAGCCTTGAAAAAGCTAAAATCTATGCAAGATTTTTCAAAAGTGGCAAAGGCGAATACGGAGAAGGTGATGTTTTTCTTGGCTTGACTGTGCCTGAGCAGAGAAAATTGGCGCAAAAGTATGTTGATTTAAAATTTGAGGATATCAATAAACTGCTTCACAGCAAATACCATGAGCATAGGCTGACTGGATTGTTTATTCTCGTTTACAAGTACCAAAAAGCCAACGATAATAAAAAACAAAAAATAATTGATTTTTATTTAAAACACAAGCATCGCGGCAATAACTGGGATTTGATTGATTGCGTAGCAGATAAATTGCTCGGGAAGCATATCATTGACAAAGACAAGTCAATTCTGTATGAGCTAGCGAAATCCGAAAGTCTGTGGGACAGACGAATAGCAATAATAACAACATTTGAGTTCATTCGAAATAAAAGATTTGATGATACAATAAAAATTGCTGAAATTTTGCTGAATGACAAGCACGACTTGATACAGAAAGCAGTCGGATGGATGCTTAGAGAGATGGGAAAAAGGGATGAGAAAGAATTGATTAAATTCTTGGATAAACATTACAAGAAGATGCCGAGGACTATGCTGAGGTATGCTGTGGAGAGATTAGGAGAAAATCGGCGAGATCATTATACAAAAATATAGTTAATAAGTATTTATTTTTAAAGTAAAGAAATGATAAAATTTAAATTATAAAGTGTACTCCCTAAATGAGATGGAACAAAACAATTCCGCTGGTAAATTGTACACTGCAGTTGTTCATTCGTGGCGTGATTATAAAGGGGATATCACTTTCGCAGCAGTAAGAGATTTGCTAGGGGGATTTCCACCAGAAGCTACTAGAATTCTGTACATTCCCATTATTCTACAGATCGATACTTCAAGAGGGCTTGAATTGGAAGATTATGTAGAGGCAGTGGTTCTTACGGAAAATAAAATTATTAATCAAAAGCCTGGAACTCTTGCAGACGTATTAGGAAGATTCTCTAGCTCATCAGGCCATGAGCCAAGAGTAGTTGTGGTAGATATCGGATATCGGGCACTTAGACGTCATATGGGTTCCAGATACGGAGAAGTGGTGCACTTACAAAGAAAGATCGTAAAGCCTCCAAAACCACCTAAGGATGCTAGGCCGCAAAGTGAATACACATATAGATTTCAAATCAAACCCCAACCATAGCATTTGTCAATCCTTTCCCGTTTTTACAAATTCCCTATAGCTGTAAGCAGTTTTTTATGCCCTTCCACAAGCTT
>CAZLGX010000081.1:0-5720 GCA_964559395.1 uncultured Methanosarcinales archaeon | reverse complement strand
CATAAGTACTTCATCAGCCTTTAGGCTTCATTACTAAACCAAACTTGAGTTTGGATGTTTTAGCACCGAACGCCGAAACACTATCCCGTCAAGCCTTCCTTTTTAAGGAATTTGGCCGCTCCGGCATCCCCGCATAGGCTTTAGAATAAGAATTTCATTTAAAAACGTTGCTAATATTAATTTTGAGTTATCAATGCTATATTGGCGAAACCCGAGCGATTGAAAGGGAAGCGAGGGTTAAGCACAAGATATTGTGAGCGTAGCGAACAGATTAAAAAATATTAAGAAATTTAATATAAAAAAAATAATCAATCAAGAAAATCTTTCAAGTAAAACTCTTCAGTTTGTTTTCTATCGCACTTAACTCCGTCTGCAGCCTCTCAAGCTCTGTTTTCTTTTTTTCTTGCTGAGGCTGGGATTCTCTCTTCTTTGCGGGCTTTTTTGTTGGCTTGGTTTCTTTCACAGCAACGCCTCTCAAGCTTGTTTGCGGCAATTTCGTTTTAAGTTCTCCCATCAGCTTATTAGTGTCCCTCATCAAAACTCTCAGCTTCTGTATTTTCATAAGCTTGTCATGCCTTATATGCTTAAATTTCTCAAACCTCTGTAGCATTTCCAATATCTCTTTCAAGCTTTCAAGAATGTTCCTTCTAACTTCAGATGGCTCTCTTATCTGCACAAAAAAAAGCTCATTACTCTCCTGCTCTTTAACATTCTTCTTCATCTTACTCCATCTCGAACATGATCCTGTCTATATCGTCTATCTTCTTCTCAATATCCTCTATTGTCCCATTCCACATGGAAACTTCCGAATCTTCATCATTTCTCAAATCGTTTATGCTGGACAAAGTGCCTCTAATCTCGCTGATTTTGCCCTTTATCATGTCAAGCACATCAAGAATTTCCTTGTACTCGTCAACCTTTACGAATACAGGTGCGCCTAGCTTTTCTTTCATGTTCAATCACCCTTGAATAATGTTTTATCGATGAATATCAGCTTTTTCTGCAAGTCCTCTAAGGACATCCTGACTTTGTCAAATGACCTGTCTTTTGAGCTCTTGATGCTCTCAAGCCTCATCAGGGCTTCATCAGACTTTCTTACGCTTGATCTTATCATGCTTATGCCGTCAAGAACTGCCTTGAATTTGTCCACTCTTACATAAACTTCTCTTCTTGCAGGCTTTTCCCACGTATCCTTTTCATGGTGGAAAAGCCTCTTTCTCTGCATATGCTGAGGCTCGCTTCTAGGCATTTCTTTCTGCTCTGCCACTTGCATTGGCTGCGCAGCTGGAGAAGAAGCTGCCAATGGCCGAGGCAATATTTCTGGCTCTGCAGGAGCTTTTGGCTCCCCCATCATTTCTGGAAACTCAGGAAAATCTCGTATATCTTTATATTTCACTTCAGGCATTTTAGGCACATAGTCAGAATCATCTTTCTCGTCTTCATCAGGCACATCAAATTTAGACAGATCAAAATCGTCAGGCACCTTTATTTCTGGAAAATCAAAGTCGTGCTTGTCTTCAAAACCCTCCAATGGCGGCGGCTCAGGAGGCAAATCCAATTCATTCACATCCTGCCTTTTTTCCCTCTTTAAGAACTTTAAAAAACCCACTACCAAGCACCCAATCTGTTATACAAAGCAGTATTTATTAAAACTTTTGTTAGCATTATAAGATAGTGATAAAGTTAAGCATAACTATAATAAAAATTAAATAAAACAATACCCTTCTTATGAAAATGAAAACTGTTGTTATGATTGTAATTATGCTATGCTTTCTGCCATCTTTTACATTAGCTCAGGTATGTGATTATAGCGTTGAGATATTAACTCAAGGCACGGAATTCACAAAAGACAGCTTCAAATGGAGGATGATAGCGACAAAGCTTGAAGGCAAATCAACCAACATAACTGGCACTGCAAGGATTGAGGATTCAACAAGCACTGTAATCAAAAACTACAAGCCTTGGACTAATCAATCAATATCAAAACAAAAAACATCAAATGAATATTCTCCCAATCTAAAGGAAGGCGGCTATAAGATTGTGTCGGAAATAAGTGTTGATTGCGACGACATAAATAAAGGCAATAATATTGACGTTAGGACAATAAGTATAAAACCGGGAAATTCAGAAATACAAGAGATAAATATTTCAGCTCAGCAATTTATTTTTGAAAATAAAGAACAACAAACTGCAATAAATCAAACACAAGAAAATAAATTAATCAAAAATTTATCAATAGAAAACCAAAATGATGCAATTCAAACCTCCAAAAATAATCCTGAAGAATATGAAAATACAGTCACTCTAAAAAATGAAAATGGCCAAAAAAGCAGCATCCCGACAGTAGAATTCATTAAGTCCAATAAAGAAGCGTACGCTTACGTATCAAGCAATGAAAAGACTAAAAATTTAATAATATATTTTCTTTTGGCAATCTCAATAATCTTTAACATAGTGCTTATATGGAGAAGGTAACTACCTACTAGCTAAAACTTTATAAATAATGTACCTTTCTGAAAGAGCATGACTGAAGAGAAAGGGCAACATACCCATATAAGGTGCAGAACCATAATAGAAGTGCTTGGCAAGCCCAAGGAGCATGTGGAAAATTCCATAAAAGAGTACGTAGAACATATAAATCAGGACTCTGAGCTGGTAGTTTTGAATAAAGAGTACTCTGAATTAAAGGAGCATGGCAAGCTCTGGAGCCAGTTTGCTGAGCTGGATTTGGTTGTGAAAGGAACCCAAAAGCTCATAAGCTTCTGCTTTGAGTATATGCCATCTTCAATTGAAGTGATAAAGCCTGAAAGTCTTCAAATGACTGGCGGGGAAATATCAAGATTCCTGAATGATTTGCAGGCAAGGCTCCACAATGTTGATATGATTGTAAAGCAATTAAAGGCAGAAAACGATTTCCTAAAGCTTAATATGAATGCGGTTATTCATAACGCTATATTGATATGCCTAAAGGTCAGCAAGTTAACTTTAGAGCAGCTTTCTCAGATTACCGGAGTGGATAAGAAAGAGCTTGAAATTTTTGTTGAAAAGCTTCTGAAAGAGAATAAAATTAAAAAGGAAGACGGACAATATACTTTAGTCTAAAATTATCATGGTAAATATTACAAATGATGAATTAATAAGGAATGCAAGGTCTGTAACTAAATCAAGGAAAATTAAGCATGGATATAAAGTAGGGGATGTCGGATGCGCATTAATTACAGATAAAGGTAATGTTTATCTTGGCGTATGTATCGATACTCTTTCCCAGATGGGATTTTGCGCTGAACATGCTGCTATTGCAGCAATGGTTACAAACGGAGAGAACATAATTACTAAAATTGTGGCTGTATCAGAAGAAGGAAAAATTCTTCCCCCTTGTGGTAGGTGTAGGGAATTCATAAATCAGTTACATGAACAAAACAAAAACACAAAGGTTATTATTAAAAAAAACAAAATAGTACAACTTAAAGAATTGCTTCCACATTTGGAGTTATCGTAAATTGCGGTAATTAGTTTAATATGTCGAAAATATAGTAAATTAATTAAATAAATCGCTATATTTTCGAGCATGCTCAAAAACCACTGAATAACATTTGCGTTGGCAGCATGCTACCAATCTTTGATTTGTGGTTTTTGACAAATAGCCGCAATTTGCGAGATAGACAATTGCGTGAAAATATAATAAATCAACGCAATTGTCTATAACTTTAAAATATATCAGAAGCTATATAAACCAAAATAAAATAATCATTTTTATGGCAGAATCAAAGAAGCCAAACGTAAAAAGCAAGGTTGAAGCCATCTTATTCTCCGTAGGGCATAAAATAAGCTTGGATGAAATCAGTAAGCTTAGCAGAGCTAAAAAAGAAGAAGTTTTAACTGCTTTAAAAGAGTTGCAAACAGAATACGAGCAAAAACAATCAAGCCTCATGCTTGTCGATGAAGGTGATTCATGGAAATTCACAGTGAGAGACCATCTTATCTCAGTGGTCAGGAAGATAGTAACAGAAACAGAGCTTACAAAAAGCGTTCTTGAGACATTGGCAGTGATTGCTTTTAAGTATCCTATATTGCAATCAGATTTGATAAAAATAAGAACTAATAAAGCATATGACCATCTGGTTGAGCTGGAAAAAGCTGGTTATATATCAAGACAAAAGCACAGCAGAACCAACCTTATAAAATTAACAGAAAAATTCTTCAAGTATTTTGATTTGACAGAGGAAAAGCTGAAAGACCAGTTCAAGGATTTTGACAGCATAGCAAGGGCGATAAAGGAAAAAGAAGCGGAAGTAGAGCAAATCAAGGAAGATCAAAGGAAAAGAGCCGAAGAGCTAAAGCAGCAGGATGATAAGATAAAGCAGGAAATAGAGTCTTTGGACAAGATTGATGAGGAATTCAAAATACCGCTGGACACCTATGAATCGAAGCAAGAGGAAACAGTCCACCAAAATAAGGAAGACAAAGAGATGAAAGAAAATATTGGAGATTTGGAAATTGTGGATATGTCGGTAAATCGCAATGCGATTTCCGTTGACATGAGCGAGCTCTCGCATGTCACTGCTCAAAAACCGCAGGTTTTTGACATTTCAAAAGAATCTCCTAAAAGAGAAGATAAAAAACAGGAGCATGAAAAAACAGAAGAAGAAACAATACATACATCTGAAGATCAAATCCAGGAAACCCAGAAAATTAAAGATAGCAGCGCAAAAAAATCAAAAAGAAAAAGCAGTGGCATTCAGGTTACTCCTGAAATGGAGAAGAAAATTGATGAGAGGGTACAGCAGATAGTGCAAGGGGAAAAGCAAGAAAATCAATAATAAAAATAAATAACAAACTTAATAAAAATCTCAAACCAAAATGTTCCTTCTGCAATGCCCCAAATGCAAGAACACGATGAAATACCGCAGCAAAGACATTTACCTTTCTAAAAAGAAGAAGAGATGCGTTTATTGCGGCTTTCAAATGCAGGTCAATACATCAATAATAAAGAGATTATAATTGAACTACCTTTACTTCTATATTTCTACCCAATAATTTGATAATTTCATTCACCTTCTCTTCAACAAACTTCTTATTAAATCTTCCACCATCATTAACCCTTATCATAGTGCCGTTAAGTTGTTTAGTGACTATTCCATTTTTTAAGTAATCCTTATTCTTGATATTGTTGAGATTTTTTTCACCAAATACAGGCACTCTGTGAAATTTACCATCCCATTCTATAAATATTTTTTGCTCAGGAGCAGCTATATCTATCTGCCAGTCTTCATTTAAAGCATAGTTATAAATCCAATTATATTCTGGAATTTTCAATTTTAGCAACTCAAAAGCATATTTTTGATTTCTAGAACCGCTGTTACAAGATTCTAAAGAAGCTTTTCTGCCAGCTATAACCCAAGGATGCCTTTTTCTTTGCTCTGGAGTTAAATTACCCCATTCAGCATGTCTAACTACCGACATTCTCTTTTTGCGTTCTTCTTTTGAGAAAGAACTCCAATAATTTTTTCTTTTTTTGCCAAATATTTCCTTTGACATCCCAATAGCTTTATCTCTTCCTAAGTTTTTAATAAGAATTTTCCATATCCATTTATTGTTCATGAATAGAAATTGTTTTTCAATATCTTTAGGAGAATAATTATTCTTGAACATTGATAAAATAACTTCTGTTTGTTTTTCCAAAAAGACATTATGTTCTATATTGCCTTTTAATAATCTAA
>CAZLGX010000080.1:0-5802 GCA_964559395.1 uncultured Methanosarcinales archaeon | reverse complement strand
TTAACCCTTTATATTCTACATCCCAGTTTTGAGTAAACAAAACTTGCGGCTCTGCACTTGAGCCACCTTCTTGCTTAATAGCCTCACTTAGTTTGTTGCCTGCACCAACAAAGTAATTGTCATCAGCAGTCATGTTAACATGAATTCTGTTTATTTTGAAGGTACTATTGTTATCTGTTCCTTCTATTATCACATAAGCGTCGTCAATTGTATTATCATCTACCTTTAACGCATTTGATGATACAATATCTGTTATGTCTGTATCCTTTAATTCCAATTTATTTGCTCCTAAGAAGAATGTTGCACTATGAATATTTCCGCTTCCACCGCCTCCTCCGCCACCGCCACCAGAGCCCCCACTTCCACCGTCAGCAGAGTCTTGGAATAGTATATCCGTTACACCAACCATAGTACCATCCGCTAATTTATCGGTATCTCCATCCTTCAATTTTCTTGTTAATTGACCATTTACGATGAATTGTGCTTCATCATTATCAACAAAGTTTAATGTTACTTCATAGTCTTTACCATCAATGGTGTAGGTCTTTGTTTGATTTTCCAGCAAAGTGTCCTTTACTTTCCCACTTAACAAAGTTAATACAACATTATTACCTACTGTTGACGTTCTTTTTGCAGTTACTATAACATATTTCTTGCCGAACAATACAACCTCATTATCTTGGTAGTCTGTTAAGAATAATCCAGTTGTTGATGCTGAACCATTTGAATCATCGATATCACTTTGAAGTGGGGTTGTAAATTCTAGTAAATATCTGGCAATTTCCCTTCCTGATTTAAAGTATAGGAAATCTGCTGTTTTGTCTTCATCATTTTCTGAGTATATAATATAACCTGTGTCTAATCCGCTATCCGTTCCCGGTCCAAGCAAATATAGGTACTGGTTATAAGGGGATGTTACCTTATTATTTGTTACACTTCCAGACGCCAATGCTTTTAAATTAGACTTATCGATATAAGTAGTGATATTTCTTATAGTTTCTCTATTAATTCCTCCAGCAGCCAAATCCTCGCTTAACTCTAATTTTTTTGTTGAAGTTCCTACCCTCCAAGCTTCTTCTTCAACTATGAGTTCCTCTCCAAAGACAGGTATATCTTTACCATTCCAAGACACATTAAACAGTAAGGAACTTAAATAAAGCGGAAGCGAATTTACAGATGAATTTGGCGATGTATTATCAATCATTAAAATTAAAGTTTCAGAGTTATTAACATTTCCCGCTGCATCTTTCGCAATGACACTCAACACACAATTATCATCAGAATTACAATTAAGTTGGCTTGGATTTGCTGTTACAGACCAGAAATTCCCATTTTGATTCATGACAATATTTCCATTTATTTTAACACTATCAATTGCATTTGTGTCTGTAACTGTAACATTAAATGTCAATGTGTCGTTGCTTTTTACTTTGTAGTCACTATCATTGGCAATAAAATTAGTTACAGATGGTGGTCTATTATCGATAACCAAGGTGTATGGAGAATTGTCGTTATTGAATAGAGAAGAGCTGTGACCGACAATATCTGTTAGATTGAAGTAAAAGTAAATTTTTGTTGTGTCATTATAAGAAAATAAACCAATGTTTTGAGAACACTGCGTATTTATCCCTGAAAGACAACGAAATATGTTTAATTTAGTATAAGAGGGACTTAATGATTCTTTGAAATATAATGTTGTTGCATTCAGATTAGATTCTGTATAATTAACAGATAAAGTTAAAACATGTTTACCATTGACAACACTGCCATTTGTATGGCTATAGCTTATAATCACAGGAGAAGTTGCATCTACATTGAATTTTACAAATGCTTTATTTGAATTGCCTAGATTATCTGAACAATTTGCATGTAGATTGTGCCATTCATTGCTTGCAGTATCACTTATGTCAGATACAAATTGTGAATGATTTAGCTCACTAGTTACGTTCATAATCTTAAATGGTGTGACCCCACAACCTGCGCCGCCGCCTCCAGACAAACTAAATACTACACTGCCGCACGACTCCAGAGAATATGTGCATGTGGCATTCTCATTAGTAGTTAAATTAAACCATGTATAGTTTGTTGATAAGTATGAATTATTAAGCGGCAAAGTGATTGATATATTTGGCGGTGTAATATCAATTAACCAATTCATAATATTCTTCATCAGTATATTTCTTATAGTATCATTATTTATGCCTTCAAAACCAAAAGCAGAATACACAACTTTATAAGTAGAATTAAACCTGATTGCGCCTGCTCCACTTGAGTTAGTGATAATAATTGTTGATGCTTGTGGTATATTTTCTCTATCAAGCATATTTTTCTTTTTTAGTATATTTTGTTTGGCTATCTCTGATTGAGGGGAAGCGGGTAATGCACCAGAATATAAAAATATTGGAGTAGCCCCATCAATTGGATTTATCTCACTTGGAAAAAATTGATTATCAGCACCATCGCCACCAGCAATATTTATTATGATTCCGCTAGATATGGGGTCGTCAGCTACTCCATTTAGAACATTCAAATTAGTATCATCTCGAACATATTGGGCATGTAAATAATCTGAATAAAAGGGGTTATTTATTCTGCCATTAAAAGTCAAATCATACCCTATGTCCTGCCCAGTAATAAATAAATTACCTCCAGAATCTAGATAATCTGATAATTTATTTTGGTCAAAGCCTGTCAATGTATTTACAAAGTCATTTATAGTAGCCCAGATTACCGTATCATTTACATATTGCATAATTAAAGATGCATAAGGGCTACCCCTTTCGAGATTATTGTATAAATCATATGCATAGTTGTTTGTTGTTAGGGCATTTGTGAAATAAGTATGGTAAGGCAAATTTGATGATTCATCGTAAACAAATAAAATTCTTGAAGTTTTTTTGAAAGGTTTCGTTGAAAATCCTAATACATTGTCATAGACCTTTGAATTTCCTATTGTATCACTTAAGATAAAATCAATAACATAATCTCTTTCTTGAGACGTGCTCCATTGATTTCCATAAATACCATTGCCAGGGCTTTTGTCTCCATGAAGACCATCGTCAAACAAAGTTAAAGTTTGAACGACATTTTCATTTGGGCTTTCGATTTCTGCTACGATGGAATTTATGCCAGTTTCTTCGTAGATCATTGTGTTTATAGTTATTATTCCATTTGGCTGATCTTCGCCTAAATCTATAAAATAATTTAATGGTATAGGAGCCAAACTTGGCTGAAAATAAATACCCGTTGAACTGCCTTCGCTTCCGATAGATGTTACATATATTTCAGTTGGAGTGCCCTCATTAACATCACTATTGGGATTTGTGTAAGGTGTAAAGTTAGTTTGCCCGTCATTACTAGAGTAAGCTGCTCCATATGTACCTAAAGAATGATCAGGGCTACTTGGATTTTCCACCCAAACCCTATAATCAGGAACTGAAGGTCCATCATAATTAGCGGGCATATTTTCATCTATATGCCAAATTAAAATTCCTGCTTCCGGCAAATAGCTGTCGTATCCAGCTAATTGACGATTTTCTACTATAAAAAATTGATTCGAATTAGTTATGTTTAATTTGAATGCCAAATTATTAGTCAAAGTCTCAAGTTGGTTTACATATGTAAATTGCGGTTCTGTAACAGTTGTGGGTGTAATCCATCCAAAGTATCTCCATTTTGTATAACTACTCGGGTGGGCTGGAGTATTTCCAAAGTTGTTCCAAGAACCCCCTGCCATCAAATCCCAAGCCCCTACAGGATCTGGACCACTACCATCTTGATCGTATAAATCTGGAGCGCCTATATCATGAGCGAATTCATGACTCATTACACCGACCAAAGAATATGGAAAAGGGAAGTATTCTGGAACTACTGTTGCTGAATTAAATATTTTGCCGTCAAAAGTAAGTGAAAATCCATACCACCTACTTGACCAAAAGTCGTCTGGGTTGCCGCTAAATTCCTCTCCAGTACCGGCATGAGAAATCATTATTGAGTCGTATTGTGAAAAATCTATATCAGAATCAGCTACAGCCATTGAATCTGGTATTATTTCAAAATTTTCGCTTCCAAAACCGTCAATATTTCCGTAGTATGCTCTTGATTTTGGCAGTGTATAAACTCGCGGTGCTAAAGTAGTTTTTACAAGTAATTGCCCATAAGATGCCTCAGTATAAAATTTTTGTAAACTGTTAGTTGGTCCGTTGAGTAAATTGTTAAAATAATTATCATTATGTGCAATGTCATCCATGAAAAAATCATTGAAATTCACTCTAATCAACAAAAGATTAACAGTGCCTATTGATGGAACTACATTTTCTGGATTGATAAGTTCTTTGTTTCTATAAACATATGAAGTGAGATTTTCTGCCTGAACTAAATTTTTACTGATACTCAGATAGTCTATTTTATTTGTACCAACAATGTTTGAAGAAAAATCAAGAATATTGTTTTTAGTAGTAGCATATACCCAATATTTTTCTGGATTTTTAAGAATGGCGTAACCATCTATCGTTTCTATCCAGTGTTTTCTTTCATCACCCTTGATTTTAGCTAGGAATTTATGTCCGTCGGGCTGGGTTAATTCAATTGGCTCTGGTCTAGCAGGAACTGCAAATAAAAATGGCAGAATCAGAATGAAAATTACAATTATTCCCAAAATTTTTGCGCTAAATAGTTTCATATTTGAATATTCTCCAACCAAACTGATTATTTACCTCAGCTTGTATTTTATCCCCCTCTTTTACCCCGGTAATGTAATATCGCCTCGTGGACCGTCTATAGGATGTTCACCTATAATTTTAGAGGCATCTCCCCATTGGAGTTGAAAATCTTGAGCATCACCAATGTTTAGAATACTATAATTTGCTCTTGGGTCATGAGTATATTTTATAATTTTAAGTATTTCAATTTTGGTAACATCCACTCCATTAACTTTAGTTAGATTTAATATCCTACCTTGAATTGAACCATAATCGATAATTGGCGCTTGCGGAACATCAAAATCATATTTTTGTTTTGTGCTGCATTCTTGTATTCTAGTACACCCAATAATTAAGAACAGATCTATAGCCACCAGTGAAGTGCCACCTTTCAACTGAACAAACCCCAACTTTATTCTCTAAAATAGTAACCTATTTAAATAAATTGCGCTTGAATGTGTGGTACATAGTTATAATACACCGCAAAATGTTAAATAATAAAAATAGAGATAAAATCATGAAATTCTTGGAAAAGCAAGAATGTCCTGTAACTACAGAACAAGTTGCTAACGCCGCTGAAATTGCATGGCATACTACTCAAGTTAGTCTACTTAAAATTAGTGGCAGAGAGAAAGGTTAAGTGCAAAAAAGTTGGGAGGCAGAATCAGTTCTGGATTGTTAAGAAGTATACTGAAAAATTTTGATTAATTTGTCAAAAAGTATATTTATAAATGGTTGTCCAATATTGTTATGAAATGAAAACCTTCGTAATGATTCCAACCTACAACGAAAAAGAAAACATAAGCATTTTGATAGATAAAATTTTAAAATTAAAAATAAAAGATTTGGAAATAGTTGTAGTTGATGACAATTCTCCGGACGGCACTGCGGACATCGTAAAAAATATATCTAAAAAAAACAAGAACGTTCATTTGGTGTTGAGAAAAAAAGACAAGGGAAGAGGCTATGCCGGAAGGCACGGATTCATTTATTGTTTGAAGAATGGCGCTGATGTTATTGTGGAGATGGATGCTGACATGTCGCATGACCCAAAATATATCCCGAAAATGATAGATGAGTTGAAAAACGCAGATTTGATTCT
>CAZLGX010000079.1:0-5896 GCA_964559395.1 uncultured Methanosarcinales archaeon | reverse complement strand
ATATCGGACGAAAAGATACCATAATGTGCAACAACATTAGGCTTACGTCCATTAGTCAAAGACTAATGGTATATTTTCGACATATTAAATTTTATTTTTTAAGTTTTGTGAATAACCACATTTTTCCACTGGAAACTGAGCAGGCATAGCAGCTATAAAGTTGGTATCATAATAATCCTATTTAAAAACAAAAGTATTTATAAACTCGTAGGCTTTATAAATATTTATAAATAAAACTATTGTTTAAATTAAATTAGTCCCTAAATAACGAAAGGGGGTGTTTTAGGGCTGATTCAACAAAAATAACTCATTTTAATTGGAGGAATCTAAAATGGTAAAGAAAGAAACCAAGAGAGACATAAAAGTTGTTAATATAGTTGTTTCTACATCATTAAAGCATGATATACCACTTGAAAAGATGGCAGCAACTCTAAGTAATACTGAATATAATCCTGAGCAGTTTCCGGGGCTTGTAATAAGAATAAAAGAGCCTAAAACATCTGCTCTAATCTTCAGTTCCGGCAAAGTTGTGTGTACCGGAGCAAGATCTATGGACAAGGTAGAAGAAAGCATCAAGAAAATAATAAAGAGCTTGGAAAAGATAAATGTTAAGATAACAATAAAGCCTGAAATAAAAATACAGAACATAGTTGCATCTGGAAGTGTAGGAATGGACTTAAACTTGAATACTTTGGCTATGAAGCTTGAGAACACAGAATACGAGCCTGAGCAGTTTCCGGGATTGGTTTACAAGCTTGCTGCGGCTAAAGCAACATTTTTGCTTTTCAGCAACGGAAAAGTTGTATGTACAGGCACAAAAAGCGAAAAAGAAGTCCATGCAGCGCTTGACAAGCTGATTGAAAATTTAAAGAAAATCAAGGCTTGATTTTATCTTCTTTTATACCACTGGACATTTCCTCACGCAGGATATATAAACTAAAAAAGATGAGGTGTGATTATGGAGCTTAATGTTGTTGAGCAGATAAAAAGGTTTGAGGAATTTATTGAGATCAATTACTATGATTCTTTGCTTAACAAAGCAAGAAAAGGCGAGAGATTCCTGCTTATAGACTTTGCCGATCTTTCTAAGTTTGACCCTGACTTGGCAACCGAACTTTTGGAAAAGCCGGAAGACACTATAAAGGCTATAGAAAAGGCAGTAGAGCAGTTTGATGAAGACACTTTGGCAAAATTCAAAGTTCGCTTTCACAATCTCCCAAAAACAGAGCATGTGATGATTAGGGACATAAGAAGCAGGCATCTAAACAAAATTCTGTATATCGATGGATTAATAAAACAGAAATCGGATGTAAGGCCCCAGGTAACTTCTGCAAGATTTGAATGCCCTATGTGCGGAAATATCATGAATGTTTTGCAGCTTGAAGGCACTTTCAAGGAGCCAACAAGGTGCGGATGCGGAAGAAAAGGCAAGTTCGTGATGCTTGACAAGGATTTGGTAGATGCGCAAGGAATAGTAGTAGAGGAAGTTCCGGAGCATCTGGAAGGGGGAGAGCAGCCAAAAAGGATGAATGTACTACTAACCGATGATTTGGTGAGCCCTTTAAGCGAGAAAAGAACAGCTCCTGGAAGCAAAGTAGAGGTTGTTGGAATCGTGAAGGAAGTCCCTATAATATCCAGAAGCGGAGCAAAATCGACAAAATTCGATTTGATGCTCGAGGCTAACTATATGCATGCGACTGAAGATACTTTTTATGAAGTGCAAATATCTGAAGAAGAGGAGAAGCAGATTTTGGATATCGCCAATGACCCAAGAGGTTATGACAAGCTTGTAAATTCTATTGCTCCTTCAATCTATGGCTATGAAAAAATAAAAGAAGCTTTACTGCTTCAGTTGCTTGGCGGCGTGAGAAAAGTCAGAAGCGACAAAATTGTGAGCAGAGGTGATATGCATATTTTGCTCTGCGGAGACCCAGGATCCGGAAAATCTGCACTATTAAAAAGAATAACACAAATTGCTCCGAAGGGAAGATATGTAAGCGGTAAAGGTGTAAGCGGAGCCGGAATAACAGCTGCAGTTGTAAGAGATGAGTTCTTAAGAGGCTGGGCTTTGGAAGCAGGCGCAATGGTGCTGAGCAGCGATGGCTTGGTTTGTGTTGACGAGCTTGACAAGATGAGCAATGAAGACAGGGCAGCAATGCATGAAGCGCTTGAGAATCAAAGCTATCATCCGAATACTGAAATAATGCTCTCAGATGGAAGTGCTTTTAAGATTGGTGATTTTGTAGACGAGTTAATTGAAAAAAATAGAGATAAAATAGTTTTGGGAAAAGATTGTGAAATACTAAACGTAGATGATATAGGGCTTTTAACAACAGACTTTGAGAAAATTTTTCCAATAAAGGCTAAGATGATAAGCAGGCACAAAGCTTCAGATTATTTTATTAAAATTAGCTATTCCAATGGTAGGTCTATAACAGTTACTCCGGAGCACCCCGTATTTGTTTTTCATAAAGATAAAATACAAGAGGTTCCTGCAGAAAATGTCAAAACTGGCCAATTGGCGCCTGCGCCTAGGAAATTGCCTACAAAAAGCAGGAGCATGGAACTCGCAGCAAGCGAGATTAATCATTTCAATAACAAACACATGCATTTTCCTTCTCATCTTAATCATAATTTCGCGAGGCTTCTTGGATATGTAACAACCGAGGGACATGCTTATTTTAGCCCAAAGAATAGGTATGCTGAAGTAGGTGTATCAAATACAAACAAATCAATAATTCAAGATGTGTATTCGCTGTTCGAGGAAACTTTTGATACTTACGTAAATACCAATATCCAATCTGCAGGTGCAAGGCTAAAAGCAACAAAAGACCTGACAACTGTCAGGCTTTGCTCTGTGCCATTTTATAATTATATGAATTCTAATTTTAAAGGAAGTGTGAATGGGGCAAGAAATAAGTATATAGATAACATATTAAGGAATGCTGACAGGGAATTGCAGTTGGAATTTCTAAGGGCATCTTTCAAGGGAGACGGGTTTGTGGATAGCACTAGATTTGGTTATTCAACCTCTTCTCATGAACTGGCAAAGGGTTATCAGGATTTGCTGCTTCAGAATTCCATAAGCAGTAGGATAGATGTTGAGAAAATAGGCAGCACAGAATACTATAAAGTTTCAATAACCGGCACTGAAAGTTTTGGGCTCTTTATTCAAAAGATTGCCGAATCTGGCGATAATAGGCTTCAAAAATTGGCTAATTTCTACCAATCAAGCAAAAATAAAAGAAATGAAAGGGACATTCTTCCAAGAGAAATTTTGATAGAAATTAACTCGTTGCTTAAAAGCTTCAGATTAAGTGATGGTTATTTTTTAAACAATATAAGAAGAGGCTTCAATGCACATAAAGGTGTTGTTCTTGAATACTTAGAAAAGATTGAACACAAATTGCAGAAATGTCTGAACATAATTAATTGCGGCGACATAAGGAAGACAAGAAGAACGCTTAATATAGAAGTAAGCTTGCTTGCAAAATATCTTGGAGTATCAAATGGCACGGTATATAACATTGAAAAAGAGAAAAATTCAGAAAGATACTTTGAAGTTTTAGCTAAAGTAAAGGAAATTGGAAAAGAAAAGGTAATCAAAGCCAAAGTTAGGGTAAGCAGGATAATGAAGCTGATAAATACCGAGATTAAATTTTTGTATGTTAAAAATGTTGAAAGAATAAAAAATGAAAGCGTAGAATGGGTTTATGATGTTACTGTAGAACCTACCAGGACTTTCATAAGCGAAGGATTGGTTTTACATAATACAGTCAGCATATCAAAAGCAAACATACAGGCTACCTTGATTGCCAGAACAACCGTCTTAGCTGCTGCAAACCCGAAATTTGGCAGGTTTGACCCTTATGGAATAATTGCTGACCAGATAGATTTGCCCCCTACTTTAATCAACAGGTTTGATTTGATATTTCCTATAAAAGATTTGCCTGAAGAAATAAGGGACGAGAAAATGGCTAAACACATATTGACATTGCACCAGAATCCTGAAGTTAACGAACCTGAAATATCAACACATCTTTTAAGAAAGTACATCGCTTATGCTAGACAAAAAGTTGGCCCCAGTTTGACCGACGGCGCATTGGAAGAAATAAAAAATTTTTATTTGACGATGAGAAAAAGCGGCGGTTCAGAGGGAGGTATGAAAGCAATCCCGATATCTGTAAGGCAGCTGGAAGCTTTAGTAAGGCTGAGCGAGGCTTCAGCAAGATCAAGGCTGGATAGCAGAGTCACAAGAAAAGATGCAAAAAAAGCCATTGAGCTGATTGATTATTGCCTAATGCAGGTAGGATTTGACAGGGAAACAGGCAAAATAGATATTGACAGGATTGCAACAGGCATCTCAGCAAGCCAGAGAAGCCATATATTGGTGCTTAAGGAAATAATAACCGAACTTGAAGCAAAGCTAGGAAAAACCATCCCGATTGAAGATGTGGTTGTAGAAGCAAAAAACCGCGGCTTGGACGAAAACAAGGTAGAGGAAGCGCTTGAAAGATTGAAGCGTTCAGGCGACGTATATGAACCCCGTAGGGGCTTCATTGGAAAATTATGATAAAATGCCAGAGCAAATATTTCAAAAAAGGAATATATCTTACAAAGTCAGGATTTCTGATGTTATTAATGGTAATTTTGTCAAGGATGATATTTCTGCTGGTTATATCAAATTAGGAAATTTTAATGTTTCCAGAGTGAATATTATCGCAAGTTTTATTTACAAGTCTGAGCAGTCAAATTCTGCAAATGCAGTAATAGATGATGGAACTGGCAGGCTAGCCTTGAGGGTATTTGAAAACAAAGATATTTTTTCAAAAGCTGATATCGGTGATTTTGTATTGGTGATTGGCCGTGTGCGTGAATTCAGCAATGAAAGGTATATTATTCCAGAGATTGTAAAAAAAATAGAGGATATCGAATGGGTAAATGTAAGAAAGCTGGAGTTGAAGGATTTTAATTTTGAGAATGATAAAATTAAAAATAAAATTACCGTTGATGAAACGTCTCAGGCTATAAGCGAAGAAGTCTGTTTGCTGATAAAAAACTTGGACAATGGTGATGGTGCTGATTTTGATGTTGTTATAAAAAATTCGAAAAATAATGATGCAGAGCAGGTAATCAACAGGCTGCTTGAAAGTGGGGATATTTTTGAGGTAAAGCCAGGCAAGTTGAAGGTTTTAGAATAAAACTGGAGTAACATAAACTTCGAGAAATGCCGCTGCAACCAAAAATCCTATTGCGATCATCACCAGCTCTGAGAAATCAAGTAATACTGCTGAAAATTTTTCTGTTTTGAAATGCTTTCTTATTAAGGCCACGGAAAGGATTCCTCCTGCCAACCCCCCATAAAAATATGCTACAATTTCTGGTATGCCGTGTATTGAGTATTTCAGCAACCCTAAGGAAACTACATGAAAATAGTTTCCTGCTTGAAGCATTCCTAATGAGCCTGTGTAGCTGCTAATATTGGTTCTAATAAAATTTCCTATGGCAGCTCCTATTACTGTCGCATTCCATGCGAGTATAAAAATCGCGCCTGCTCCGTAAATCAGAGCAAATAATACAGAGAAAGCCAGCACTTTCAGATTATTGAAGAATATCCTCCAGAATATGCTTAAATTGTTGATTACATTGCCAGAAACTTGGTTGTTTATTGTTTGTATTGTTCCAATCTGCTTGTCAAATAACTGGTTTATAGTTTGTGTGGGCAAAACTGCATACCAGACAGCGCATGCAATTGTTATGCCGACAAATAGGTACATAAAGAAAACAATTGCTTTGTTGTGCTCCCTGAGCAAAGCTGCTTCTGTATCTATAATCATGTCTTTGCTTTCTTCAAGCTTCATTGTATTGTAGAATATAGGCAGTGCTGCCATGGTTA
>CAZLGX010000078.1:0-5914 GCA_964559395.1 uncultured Methanosarcinales archaeon | reverse complement strand
CGGAAATCGCAAAAATAAATAATAATTGTTTCGATTTCCGAGCATGATCAAAAATCGCCATGCATTATTCTAAATTGCGATTTTTGACATAAGCAACAGTAGCTCCAGTATTGTTTTGCACGACAAAAGAACTTAATGTCGGGCTTAAAGTTCCCTGATTTTGAGTTAGGGAATTTTTTATTGAAAATTGCCGGTATAATACCTCGGACTTTAGTCCGACAATTTTCAATCCCGCAAATTCGACTATATTTGCGAGGCGCGTAATACTGGGTCCCTTTATGGCGCAGATGGCGCCGAGCGTCGAATTTGCGTTATTAATAAGTTGCCTTCAGGATTAGTTATAACTAAATTTAATCCTGCTGAAGAATTTTGTACTATAAAATCATTTGAATTTGTATTGAAAGTTTGTAATCTATTCGTAACTTGTTGGCAAAGTTTTATTTATTGTCCCAAGTGGGACTAATTTTTATGATATAAGTTCCTGAAGTTGATGTATGTAAAAATAAAAAATGGCCCTATACCTCATTTCGTCGTTGATTTATTAAAAGTGGTAATCCATTCTAAAGTATGTTCATAAGCGTAAATAGTAAAGATTTTAAATTTTACCTTAAAATATTTCAATTGCTTAACAATTTCTTTATTTTTAGATGGAAAAAGTATTGCACCTCTACCAAGCCTAGCACCATTACACATTTTTAAGAGACCTTCTTGTATTGTTCTGTAATTTTTCTTTTCGGATTTAAAAACCGATTCTGATCCAAAAATGGATCTTTTAAATTTCATTTTTTCACTTTGAGATAAATCAATTAAAGAATAAATTGCGAGCAAATAAGGTTCTAATTCCAAATCTTTTTGTCTTACTTTTATAGGGAGACCATAAAGTAGAATACCATCTTTACTTATATCTTCTATCATAGAAGAGTCTAAATCCTTCAATTTTTTTGTTTTGACAATTACTTGAAATTTTTTATTATGCTTGTCACTTATTTCATTTGCAAACTTCATAATATTTTCTTCAATTTTCATATGAGAAACAACAACTAAAAAATCTATATCTGATTGTTGGGTTGCTTCTCCTTTGGCTGCAGAGCCAAATAAAGTTATAGAAATAACCTCCTCTAAATCCGAAATTTTTTTTACAAAATCAAAAATTGGCTCTTTAAATTCTTTCTGCATCATTTTAATTTTTCTAAGCAAATACGTTAGATTTTATTATAAGATTCTTGAGTTTTTTCTAAGAGTTCGCCATTATGACTCTTACCATAACTAGTTGCTATTCTAATTTTGTTTTCAATTTCATGAAATTCGTCAATTACCTCATTTGTTTTATCTCCAAAGATTTCCATGTTTTGTTTTAGAATATTTTTTACTTTTTGATGTTTTTGTATGTGCAAACCAAATTTTTTAACTGCAACTGCTTCTATCAAATGAAAAGCAGATTTGAAATAATCCTCAATTCTAGAAGGAATGTACCTATCTTGTTTTGCAGAATTTTTAAATTTCTCGTACTTTTCGTAATGTGTTTCAAAGTTCACTGCATCCACCTTATAATATTATATAACAGTCGCTTGTTTAAATATCTTTCTGTTATATAATATAACATAGATATAATATAGCAGTTGACAATATTACAGTAATTTTGTTATATCATATTGCATATTAAATTTGTATCCATTCTCATCCAAACTCCACATTCTGACTTAGACTTCCAACTAAAAACAATCCTCCTGTTGAATTTATGTAAGCAACAGTTGCTCCTGTGCTGTTCTGGATTATGAACGATCTTAAAGTCGGGCTTAAAGATGCTTGATTATCAGTCAAAATATTTTTAATCCTTAAGTTTCCTTCTGGGTTTGTTAGAACCAGATTTAATCCGCCACTTGAGTTTTGTATTATGAAGTCGTTTATATCGGTAGTTGGCTCTGAATTTTGGGTTATGATCCCTTTAATGTCGGAAATTTTAATTATTGATTAAATTTGTAAAATGTCGGAAATCATAGATTTCCGAGCATACTCAAAAATAGCGACTATTTGACATATATTATTGCGATTTTGACATGTTCATGTTTCCGACAGCGTCTATTGAAGCCAAAATCCCTCCTGTGGCATTTTGAATGATGAAAGCCCCTCCTATTGCGAAAGTATGATCTTATAATCTATGCATGCTCATTTCAAGTCCCTGACCCTTATCTGCCCCACTTCAATAACTATGAATTTCCCTTCGCCTTTGCCAAGCGCGCTTTTTGCCAACTCAAACAGTTTTTCAGGGTTTGTGGTATGCGCTCTAAATAGAATGACCCCTTTCGTAGACTTCCTCAGCCTGAAAACAAGTTCGCCAAAATCCTTGTCATCAGTCATTATTATCATATCTTCGCTTTCTGCCGATGCAAGAACCTGTTCGTCTGGCGCACTTCGCATTCAAATCACCTACAAACAAAGAGGCATAACCCTCCCTATTCAAGACGTCTGAAAATCTTTTACCCAGGCTTTCATCCACGAGAAACCGCATGCTCATCACTGACAATGGCAGGGAAGATATCTTCTCCAGCAACAAGGTTTCCTGCATACAGAAGTGCAGCTTTGATATCCTCTTTGGTGATGTAGGGATAATCCTCAAGTATTTCGTCGAAAATCATGCCATCGGCAGCCCTTCGAACAATAGCTTCCACTGTAATTCTGGTACCCTTGATTACAGGCTTGCCTACCATTACCTTTGGGTTTACGACAATCCTCTTCATAAAGTCTTTTTCCATATTCTACATCTTAGTTACTTTTCATATAAAAAACTATCTATTTCGCTAACTAAAATCCACATTCTCAGTTAAAGAACTAACCAAAAACAATCCTCCTGTTGAATTAACATGTCGGAAATCGCAAAAATAAATAATAATTGTTTCGATTTCCGAGCATGATCAAAAATCGCCATGCATTATTCTAAATTGCGATTTTTGACATAAGCAACAGTAGCTCCTGTATTGTTTTGCACGACAAAAGAACTTAATGTCGGGCTTAAAGTTCCCTGATTTTGTGTTAAAGAATTTTTTATCAGCAAATTTCCTTCCGGATTAGTTATCACTAAATTTAATCCGCCGCTTGAGTTTTGCACAACAAAGTCATTTACATCACCTGTTGGGGGTTCTATGTTTTGAGTTAAGCTTCCTTTTATGTTCATAGTGCCAGTGCTGTCAATTACCGCTATATTGCTTCCCGAAGCATTTTGAACAATGAATGCTCCGCCTGCAGCAAGATTTATTGTCTGCATTTATTTTATTTCCTTAAACCTAAATTTATCCTCCGAAGCAACGATAAAATTTTTCCTAAGCTTTGTGCCAAATTTATCAATAAGATTTAACAACACTTTTATTCTATTGTCAGGAAAATCAATTCTTAATCTAAATAAGATAACTCCGCTGCTCGGTCTTTCGTGCCTAAATATAAGCTCCCCAAAATCTTTGTCATTCGTAACCAGAATTCTATTTTCCTTTTCTGCTTTTTCCAAAATATGTTCATCTTCAGCTTCTGGAAGAGAGTCTCCAGCATAAATCACGTCAAACTTATGGCTCTTAAGAGCATCCGCAATTTTTTTACCAGAACTATTATCAACAAGAAATTTCAGCATTTTTAGGCTGGCAGTATGGCTTCTCCGCTAACAACTTCTGCGCTATAGAGCAGGGCTGCCTTTATATCCTCTTTGCTTAAGTTGGGATAGTCTTCCAGAATTTCTCTTTGACCCATGCCCTGAGCTATCAGCCTCACTATGGTATCTACCGGTATTCTTGTGCCCTTAATCACTGGTTTTCCGACCATAATTTTAGGGTTGATTACAATTCTTTTCAAAAATTCTTCTTTCATTATAATCACTAATTGTTTATATTTTATAACTATTTAAACCTTTCTAGCTAAAATCCACATTCTCAGCCAAGCTTCCAACCAAGAACAATCCACCTGTAGCATTAACGTAAGCAACAGTTGCTCCTGTGCTGTTCTGGATTATGAACGATCTTAAAGTCGGGCTTAAAGTTCCCTGATTTTGTGTTAAAGAATTTTTTATCAGCAAATTTCCTTCCGGATTAGTTATCACTAAATTTAATCCGCCGCTTGAGTTTTGCACAACAAAGTCATTTACATCACCTGTTGGGGGTTCTATGTTTTGAGTTAAGCTTCCTTTTATGTTCATAGTGCCAGTGCTGTCAATTACCGCTATATTGCTTCCCGAAGCATTTTGAACAATGAATGCTCCGCCTGCAGCAAGATTTATTGTTTCAGAATTTCTTAACCTATCAATTCAACCTTAAATGATTTCTCGCTTAATGCTTCAGTTTTTATTTTTTTCCAATCTTTGCGCCAAACTGCTGAAGACTATCGGGAAGTGTAAGCCCCATTGAATTCCCTATTTTTATTATCTTTCTTTCTGCGTCAATAATCTGGTGCAGTTGCTTTAATTTTACATATTTTTCTGCTTGCTCTTTAGTTAATGTTGTAAAACTGCATTTTGTGCATGCCATTGCATCTGTCTCAAAATCGCTAAATTTTGTTTTTTTCTCTACTAAAAACCCTCCACAACCACATTTTATCTTCCTTTCTTTGGCCATGCTGTTTTCACCTCAATAAAATTGATATGATATCTCACAATCACTGTATAAGTTAAATTTTTTTACCTCTGCTAATTATTTTGTTGTTTATCCCTCTTCTTTCTTTTCTTCTTTATTCTTTTGCACCATCAAATTAATATTTTTGAAGAATTTCTCAGAATTTGTTAGGCTTTCTTTTGCAGGCTCCAAATTCGCTTGAGGCAATTTCTTGTAGGTAAATTTTCCTCTTTTGGATTTCTCTTTTCTGAAAATGCCCAAAAGTTCATCTGCTTTTACTATTACTGATTTGTAGATTTTTAGCAATTCTATATCTATTTCGCCAGAAAGTGTTAATTTCTGAAATTCCTCTAATGTCTTTCTGTGTTCTTCTGGCGGTTTAGTTATTATGTTTTTAGACTGCAGCAGTGCTTTTGCGGCATAGAAAATGCAATAATAGGAATTGGTGATGACATTACTAAAGAAAGTAGCATCTTCTTTTAATTCAAATTGCATTTTTAGGTTATTTTCTGTAGAAAGCTTGAATATCGCTCTAGCTAAATCCAATTCGTTCTTTGACCTTTCTATATATAATCTTTCTTTATGGCTTGAATCCATTTTTGTAAGCTTCTTTTATAAGCTGGTAATAAATATCAGCATTAAAAAATAATTTATGCACTCTAAAAATTTGTTTTCCTAAATTTTCTTCTTCTCTAAGCAGCATTTTAACAAAATCATCAAAGATTATATAATGTTCATCTATATCTACAGCATGATTTAATTTTACTTCATTAAAATAAGGTTTAATTTTCTTTTCTGCTTGTTTGTTTTCAATTAAAAAGCAGACATCTAAATCAGATTCTTTGGTTTGTTTATTTTCAGCATAGCTTCCAAAAACCAGCATACAATAGTTTTTTATTCGGATTTTGTTTATTGTCTCTGCAATAATATCTATGTCTGGAAAATCCAAGCTTTTCTGAGCCTCAATATACTGTAGTGTTTGAATTAAAAAGGGATTGTTTAAATTTAAGCTGTAGATATCAAGGTTTCCTTTTCTTTTAGAAATCAATAGTTTGTTTTTCGCTAATTGCTTTAAAGCATTAAAAACCCATGGCTTAGTTCTTTTTTTGGAAATTTTCATTATTTCAGCTATACTTAATTCAGCATAGATGTTTTTTTTCCAAACTTCCAGTAATTTTATTTTTTCATTTGATATCATGATACACATACAGAACCATTACTTATTTAAATAACTATCGTTATTATTTTAAATAACTATCTTGGTAATCACCCAAACCCAACATTCTCAGCCAAGCTTCCAACCAAGAACAATCCTCCTGTTGAGT
>CAZLGX010000077.1:0-5927 GCA_964559395.1 uncultured Methanosarcinales archaeon | reverse complement strand
CTGCTATTTGGTTTCTTTCCTTTGTCGGCACCATTGAAGAAGTGCCTAAAAATGTTAGTTGCATAGCATATAGAATAGGAATATAATTTATAAGGGTTTTTGTTTATATTTGAATATAAAAATAAGAATGTATTTTTAGTTCTGGAAAATAATCGCAAGCCTATATTGGCTTTGGTTATTGGGTTGAGTTTGACCTACAATATGAAATCCTACATCAAATAGGTTAACTGCAGTTTCGTAGGATATTATCACGTCTAGACGAAATGTGGCCTTAATAAGAACTCCTTTTTCTATGAATTTTAAACGATAAGTCGGAATAATTCCTTCTTTTGTCGCTAAAGCTGGGAAATAACCAGCCCCATATCCTTTTCTATTGTCAACATCTCTTAGGCTTTCAGCGCCTGTCACGACTGGAAGTAACCTATATTCTACATTGAATATGGGATTTGATTCCGAAAAATGTTCACATTCTTCGATAGAAGATCCCGGCACAGTACTATATAGTTTCCATCCTTGAGATTCTATAATGTCCACAATTTTTCTAATAATATCTTCAATCACGACCTTTAAAGTATTGTTATTAATATAAAAACTTTCCTAGGGAAAGTTAAAATATCATTATTTTCAGTATCTATGCAATTAAATTTAATTCAGTTAACTTTTTAAACCACTCTGAATACCATTATATCCTATAATCATGTCACCAAAGAAAAAGGAAGAACCTGAAGAATTGCTTCCTCAGAAAGAAACAAAGGAAGAAAAACTAAAAGAACACAAAGAGCCTGTCAAAGCATATTTTACCAAAGAAAGGGTGCTTACAGAAAGCTCGGATTTGGCTAGAGAGTTCTATAACCAAAGCAGGTATGGTGAGCTATTAGAAGATGGCAGAGTCCAGCTATCTTTGATTGAAGCTTTGTATTTGGTTGAAAAGAAAAGATTGATTGTCTATGATTCTAAAAATAAAATTATTGATTCTGAGAGCTTCTTGAAAAAGGCCCAGAAATCTGAGCCGAATTTCTGGGTGAGACATGCTGTTTATAGGGATATAAGAAACAGAGGCTACATAATCAAAACAGCTTTGAAGTTTGGGGCTGATTTTAGGATTTATGACAGAGGCGTAAAGCCGGGCGAAGATCATGCGAGATGGGTAGTTTTTCCGGTAGCTGAAGGTTCAAGCCTGACATGGTATGATTTTTCAGCTAAAAACAGAGTAGCTCATTCTACAAAGAAAAGGCTATTGATTGGGTGTGTTGATGCAGAAAGTGATGTTACATATTGGGAGATCAGGTGGTTAAGGCCATAATCCTTACTTTCTAATAGCAAAACTTATTTAAACAAAACTTCCATCTTCTGTTTTATGGAAAAAGCCATGGAACTTAGGGAGAAGATTGTGGATATTGTCAAGTCCAAAGGCCCTGTCCTGCCTGTGCAGATATCAAAAGAGATTGGCACCAATATCCTGATGGCTTCTGCACATCTCGCAGAGCTTACTGCAAGCAAAAGGCTGAAAATCTCACATGTAAAAGTCGGAGGATCTCCATTGTATTATCTGGAAGGACAGGAAGCAATGCTACAGAAATTTGTCGGAAACTTTAACGATAAAGAAAAAAAGGCATTCGATTTATTGAGCCAAAACAGGATTTTAATGGATTCTGATCAAGAGCCAGTAATAAGAGTAGCCTTAAGAGAGATAAAGGATTTTGCTATGCCTTTGAATGTCACTTTCAACAGCAAGACTGAGATTTTCTGGAAATGGTATTTGGCAACTGATGAAGAAGCTGAAAAGCTGATTAAGACAAAATTAGGCATTGAGAAGCCGGAAGAGAAAAAAATAGAGGAAAAAGCTAAAAGGGAAGAGCAGAAAAAGATAGAGCCAGCAAAGCAATTGAAAGAAAGACCAGTTGAAAAAGTGCAAAGGCAATTGAAGAAGATACAACAAAAACCGGAAAAGCCAACAGAAAAATTGCCAGAAAAAAGGGGAAGAAGGCCAAAAGAAGACTTGTTCTTGGAGGGGTTGATGGAATTCTTTGAGAAAAATAAAATAAAGATTATAAGCAGCGAGACGGTAAAGAGAAACTCTGAGATGGATTTTGTTGTTGAAATTCCAAGTGTTGTTGGGAACCTTCAATATTACTGCAAAGCAAAGAATAAAAAAAGAATAAGCGATTCTGACTTGAGCACTGCTTATGTGAAGGGGCAGCTGAAGAAACTGCCTGTTTTAGTTATTTCTCCCGGTGAGCTTTCAACAAAAGCGCAGGAAATGCTTTCAAAAGAATTAAACAATTTGACGTTCAAAAAGGTTTAAAAGATTTTAATATAGATTTATGCAACACGAGACCTATGCGCTTCCATGAAGCACAATAGGTGACTCTCATAGAACAGTAGTGCTTGAATTTTAAGAAATATAACACATACATAAGTGTGCGGGGCACCCATTAAAGCGAAAGCATTGCATGGGTCGCCTATTGATTAATAAAAATAACTAAAGATATTAAACTTATTAAAATGGGTGTAGCTTTAACTGAATTATTGCTGATTAAAGAAATTGATTTGGATTTTCTCCAAAACAAAGTATTAGTTGTAGATGCACCTATGTGGCTTTACCAGTTTTTAAGCTCAATAAGGCAGCGAGACGGCTCTTTATTGACAGATTCAAAAGGGAATGTAACATCTCATTTGATGGGCTTGATGAGCAGAATTTCCAACTTGACCCAGCAGAATATAAAACTAGCTTTTGTCTTTGATGGAGAGCCTCCTAAATTAAAGAAATTAACGCTTGAGAAGAGGAAGGAAATAAAAATTGAAGCGGAAAAGAAGTTTGAAAAAGCAAGGGAAAAAGCAGATGAGGAGCTGATGAAGAAATACGCTGCAAGGACTTCCAAGCTTACTGATGAGATGATTGAAGAGGCGCAAAAGCTTGTTGAGGCATTTGGATTGCCTGTAATAGAGGCTCCTTCTGAGGCAGAGGCGCAAGCTTCCTTGATTGTTAAAAAAGGAAATGCTTTTGCCATAGCAACAAACGATGCAGATGCTTTGCTTTTTGAAGCCACAAGACTAGTCAGAAATGTGAACATGGCGGGAAAAAAGAAAAGAATGAATAAATTAAGCTTCGAGGCAATAAACCCTGACCTGATAGAGCTGGAAGCCAATTTGAAGCATTTGGGAATAAATCAAGATCAATTAATAGCCTTGGCCATGCTGATTGGAACTGACTATAACATAGGAGGCATAAAAGGAATTGGTCCAAAAACTGCTTTGAAGTTAGTTAAAAAGCATGAAAAAAATTTTAGTGTATTATTTAAAGAAGCCAAATGGAATGAAAATTTTGAGTTCAAATGGGAAGAGGTATTTGATTTGATAAAGAAAATACCGGTTTATGAGAAGTATGAATTAAAATGGAAGGGGATAGATGAAGACAAAATCATGAAAATCCTTGTTGACGAGCACGATTTCTCTGAAGAAAGGGTTAAATCACAGTTGGAGGGCTTGGTTAAAAATAAACAAAATAGAAACCAGAAAGGGTTGGGGGAGTTTTTTGGATAGGAAATGAAACAAAACCTAAAGTTTTATCTAAGAAATAAATTAAGCAGTAAAGAGATTGCTTTAGTTCCAACTTCATTCGATGTAGTAGGCGATATAATGATTTTCTCTGATTTTCCGAAAGAATTGGTTAAGAAAGAAAAGATAATTGGCGCTGCAATCCTGCAAAATTACCACCATATTAAAACGATTCTCAAAAAAACGAAAAAATATTCAGGAAAATTCAGGACGCCAAAACTAAAGGTTATTGCCGGCGAGAATAGAAAAGAGACAACCCACAAAGAAAATGGTGTTTTTATCAAATTAGATGTTGAAAATGTTTATTTCTCTCCCAGAATGTCAAGCGAAAGGAAGAGAATTTCTGATTTAATTAAGCGGAATGAGCTTGTTTTAGTTATGTTCTCTGGAAGTGGGGTTTATTGTTTAGTAATAGCAAAAAACTCCAAATGCAAGGAAGTTTATGGAATTGAGATAAATCCAACTGCACATAAATACGCATTGGAAAATGTTAAAAAAAATAATTTAGAATACAAGATAAACTTATTTTTAGGGGATGTGAGAAAAGTAATGCTGAAGCTAAACAGAAGATTTGACAGGATTCTTATGCCTTTGCCTAAAGGAGGAGAGAATTTCTTAAACTTATCATTAAAATATATCAAAAATAATGGAATTGTTCATTTCTATGATTTTCTTCACGAAGATGAATTTTACAAGGCAGAAGAAAAAATAAAAAAAGCTTGTGAAAAATCAAAGAAAAAATATAAAATTCTTAGAATAGTGAAATGCGGGCAGTATTCTCCGGGTTTCTACAGGGTTTGCGCTGATTTTGAAATAAATTAGTGTGTACGCTCATTAGTTACATCCGCATTTCATCGCCGTGAATTTGTGAGCGAGTGAGTGACTTGTGAGGTGAGTTCGGCGAACCTCACTCACCATTTACCAAGCTCACTTGCATATCACTGCTCAAAGGGTGTTCAGTTTAGTCATCGCGTACACGACAAGAATAATAGATAGATGCTTTTAAAGTTTTTCCTAAATCTGGGGAAAATATTATATATTCAAGCATAGAATTGGTGTTTATGATGGATTATAAAGGCTGGCTGGTGTTGGCACTGATAACTTTATTTCTGTGGGGTTTGTACGGCTTCTTCGGGAAAATGGCGACTAAATACATTGACCCAAAAAGCATTGTATTGTATTACAGCATTGGGGCAGCTGTAGTTGGCTTATTATTATATTTATTTGGCTTTAAATTTGAATTCCACCCTGTTGGAAGCGCTTTTGCTATTCTTACAGGTTTAGCTGGAGTAATCGGCTCTGTTTTGTTTATTTTCGCAGTAAGCAAAGGAAAGGTGTCTATAGTAACACCGCTTATTGCAATGTATCCGGTGATAACAATTGCCCTTGCTTATTTTGTATTGAAAGAACCTATAACAATCACGCAAGGAATCGGAATAATTTTCGCCTTAGCAGCGTTGGTATTATTTTCTATTTAATTAGCCAAACATCCCCATATAATCTTCCCCTTCCAGCTTCTCTTCCTGTTTTACTTTGTCAATCGCCTTTAAGAAATCCTCTCTTGTGACATGCTCTCTGTTTTGTCTTATTGCAAAGTAGCCTGCTTCTGTGCAAACTGCCTTAATCTCCGCACCTGAAAAATCCTCCATTCTTTCTATAATCGCTTCGCTGCTGATTGTCTTGTCTAAAGACATGCTCTTTGTATGTATTTTTAATATGTCAAGACGGGCTTCCTTGCTTGGTATTGGTATGTGTATCAACCTGTCTAATCTTCCAGGCCTTATGACTGCGGGATCCAAAATGTCTTTCCTGTTTGTAGCGCCGATTATTTTAACATTGCCCAATGACTTAAAACCGTCTACTTCTGCCAATAACTGCATAAATGTCCTGTTTACTTCTCTTTCGCCGGAAGTGCCTACCTCAATCCTTTTTGCGGCCAAAGCATCTAATTCGTCTATAAAGACTATTGCAGGCGCTTTTCTTCTTGCAAACTCAAAGATTTCCTTTACCAATTTGGCGCCTTCCCCGATAAATTTTTGGACTAGCTCTGAGCCCACAACTTCAATAAAAGTCGAATTTGTTGAGGCTGCAACTGCTTTTGCCAATAATGTCTTGCCTGTTCCAGGCTCGCCGTAAAGCAATATGCCTTTTGGCGGCGTTATTCCGATTTTCTTGAACAATTCCGGCTTTTTCAATGGAAGCTCAACGACTTCCTTTATTTCCTGGATTTGCTGGTTTAGCCCGCCTATGTCGCTCCATAAGACTGCCGGCTTTTCCACAATAACAAATTTCTCTATGTTGAAGCGCCTAGTTATCGGCATCTTCTTTATTACTGTAAGATTTTTCTGCTCAACTAAAACCAAGTCGCC
>CAZLGX010000076.1:0-5944 GCA_964559395.1 uncultured Methanosarcinales archaeon | reverse complement strand
CAGAACTTCAACTTCAAACCCTGGGGGTTAAGATTGATAAATTAGACGAAGAACAGAGCAAGTATTTAAATACGTGGAGCGAGGGTACTTAGCTTTTCAGCTTCTTTTATTAATTTTTCATAAGGTCTTGGTTTGCCAAATATACTTCTTAAATCAACTCCAAACTTCTGCTGAATTTCTATCTTAGTTGGTATAGAATTTCTAACTTTCACATAATTTAGTATTTTATTTTTCAGAATTTCCTTGTATTCCCATCTTTCTTTGGAATTAACTCTAGAATTTTGTATCCATTCAATTAGCCCTATATATTTGATTAATCCGTTTGCTTTCAGAAGTTCCATTACAAAGTCTCCGTTAATAAGTTGAATATTGCTAAAGCCACATCTTTTTGTGCTTGATGTCGTAATGAATATACCATTTGATATATTTTCTTTTTTAAGATAATCTGATAACTGCTCAAACTCTTTTTGTGCTATTGAGTAATCTTTTCTATAAGCTTTAATTTCTACCAAATATTTTTTCTCGTTTTTATCTTCAATTGTCATATCAGCATATCTATTGAAATTTGTTAATGATTCTATGGATACCCTTAATATTTTAAAATCCATTTTTATAAGCAATTCTTTTACTATTTTTGTAAAAATTTTTTCTTTCTTCTTGCCCAAAATAATAGGTGATGGTCTTTCGTACTCTACTTCGGCATCTTTGTACGCTTCAAAGATATCATTATATAGATTATAGAATGATAAGTTAAGATTTTTTTGAATATGCTGAACACTAGGATAAAAGCTTTTAGCCACACTTGTTTTTATAAAATTCCTAATTAATTGTTTTTGTCTGTCTATTTCTTCCTTGCTATATGTATGTGAAGATAAAATTTTTTTGGTTATCTGTCTCAAAACCAAAGAATAATCGACATTTGCATTTTCGTATATATCTTTTAAATTTTTAAAATATGCAGCAAGATGAATTTTCAAAGCTTGTTCAATTTCTTTTCTATTAAGGTAAATTCCATCTTTAGCTTTATTTTTTAAGAACTCAATAATTAACCTTCTAGCTTCTTCTTTAGGATAATTTCTTAAAGAAACTGTAATGCCAGCTTTTCGATGATAATCTGCAATATTTTTAAAATAGTTATAAATTTCAACATGAAAATTTTTCCTTATACCTCTTTTAGTAGGTTTATAACCATTTTTGTGGCATTCCCTAGCATAATCAAGAAGCATTTTTATTTTCTCTTCTCTGGACATGATAGAGAAGTTATTTTTTAAATCATTATTTTCCATTTTTAATTTTTTAGTCATTTTACATCATAGATTTAACTTGGGCGAAACTGCGTAAACGATTTTCAGCTTCAGCGAAAATCATAATTTGGCAGTTGAACCTTCCTTTAGGTAATGTAAAATGCGTGAATAAAAATTAAAAAATGGCAAGATGTGGAGGTTTAAATAGTTGACGTGAGCATGTCCAGTGGTAGATTATGATAAAAAAAATTTACGCCAAATCGGAGATTATTGATTTTTTATAGTTTAGTAATAAATCTATTGTAGTGCAAAAGATTTTTATGGGATATTTTTTCTTCCTAAAGCTTTGAAATCTCTCAATCTGCGTTTCCTTAAATTTTTCAGGATTACATTTGCACTCTACAAAGAAGAATTCTCTATTCTTAATACAAATAAAATCTGGCAACCCTGCAATTGGTTGGCTTATTAAGAATTTGTAAAGTCTTTTTAATTTATTAATTTCGCAGTATTTTTTAAGTTCCTTCTCATTAAAAATATTTTCTCCTAATCCTCCACTCAACGATACTTGATTTACTAATTTTATTACTGTATACTCTTTAAATTCATAACATTTCCTCGCAAGATATTCATTGAAATCTCCTCTTATGATATTCTCTTTAGCAAGTTTTTCTCTTGGTTTTAGTACAATAAATTCTTGTTTTTCATTAACTAACTTCAAAAAAGTTGGTTCTTCAAAATATTCATCTTCATCAGAAATATCAATCTGAGAAAATTGTCCTTCAATAACTTTTGATATTTTACATGAAGGACACCAGAAAGTTCCCCAAAGTCCTGCATCATAATCTGCCATCTGCCCTTCTGTCATTGATTCATAATCTTCCTCTAATTTATCCATTTCAGATTTGCATTTATTGCATAGGACTTTGTCAATATTTATCGCTACCATGTTATTTCCCTCTCTTTTTTACTACCTGATTTAGTATTTCTTGTCTTGCTTCTTGTAAATCTTTTGGAATTTCTTTAAATCCAGTACATTGTTTTAATTCTACCTCATCAATCCTTAAATGAATATAATCTTCTATTGCTTCATCATCCATCCCAGCTTCTTCATCTCTAACAAAAACCCCGAGTGCTCTTTTTATCCAAGCCATCTTGTCAATGCCTTCCGATTCAGCTAATTTTTCAATTTTTTTTAATAGTTCTTTCTCAAGACGTAAGCCAATTTGTATTGTTTTTTGTTCTTTTTTCATTTTGTTATTATTTAATATTTAATGGTATTGTTTGGTATTATTTAAACTTTTCTATCTCGCAGCAGGGGAAGGGCATCCTTCCGCTATAATGGCTATGTCATTCTGTAACCAAGCCTTTGCTTGTGAGTTCTTGGCCCAAAACAAAGGAAAACTTCAACCAAAAGTGTATGTTTTGCCGCAAGAAAAAGATGATGAAATTGCTAGATTACAGCTTAAAGCTATGAATATAGAAATAGACACTTTAACTGAAGAACAAAAAGATTACTTAAAAAATTGGAAAGATGGCACCTAAACTTTCTATTTCTCTTTTGAATTTTCACTTAAACCCTTCTTCCTTCTCCACAAGAGAGAATGGCGTCTGGTCATAAAGTACTTTCAACCCATCAGGCCCTATTGTAACCGGGTAAACATCCAGGCTGTGGTCTTGGCCCCTCATTTTTGCAACTGTAATAACCCGCTCAAAATAAGAGCCTTTCCTTATTCTAGAAAGAAGTATTATCCCCTCAAAAACAAAGTCCATCATGTCATACTCTAGTCTATCAAAATCTGTGGTGGATCTTTCAGAAACCACTAAAAAAGTTACTCCTACGTTCCTCAACTGCTGTATAAACATCAGCACTTGTCTTCTGTATTCCATTTTATTTCCATTAGATCTTGGGTATAAATATTCAAAGAACGTCAAAGAGTCCAAAGCTACTCTTTTAATTTTGTATTTTTTAATTGCATCAATCAATCCTTTGGTGGATGCCAAGCCTCCTTTTAATGCTACAATAGGCTTTTGCATTATGAAAACTTTGCCCTTGTCTACAATAGATTGCAAATCCATGCCAAGGTTTTTACCGCTTTGATGAAGAACCTCAAGGCTTTCCTCTGTTGTGATAAACATCCCATTTTCATTGTAATCCTTAGCACCATAATAAATAAACTGCAAAGCAAGCAATGTTTTACCTGTCCCAGGCGCTCCTGTAACTAATACGCTAGAATTTCTCCTCAAGCCGCCTTTCATAACTTGATCCAAACCAGGCGTGCCTGTCTTAATAAGCTCAAAAGTCAAAATATCACCCTTTTTTAATTTACTTTGCCATTACTAATATAAAAGTCTTATGTTTTTAGAAAAGTTTATATTCATAGCTGTAGACTTCTATCATAAAAAAGTGGTGTAGATGATTGCAGTTCAAAAAAGCTTTAGAAAGGAAGTTGGCAATTTAAAGGATTATCTTCTTTTGATTACAGTTGATGCAAAAAACTACCAAAATGCAACTATTGATCTTCTTAGATTCTTAGTGAATGAGCAAAATAATCCTGGAGTGTATGTTACTTTAAACAAGCCTTATGAGGTTGTGCAAAGAAATCTTGCAAACAACAGCGTAGACCCCAGGCTCGTTATCTTTATTGACGCAACATCCAGAACAGGGCAGTTAAAAAAGGTAGATAATTGCCTGTATATAGGCAACCCTGAAAAACTAAGCGATATATCTGTTGCCATGGATCAGGCAATAAAGGCATTGCCAACAAATGATAAGTTTCTTATATTTGACTCATTAAACACATTGAGCATATTCAACAAGCCTGCCACAGTTGCAAGGTTCATACACTTTCTGGCTGGAAAGATAAGAGAGTGGAAGATAAAAGGCATAATCATAACTCTTGAGAAGGAAACAGAGCAGTCTCTGCTCGACGAGCTGACTCAATTTGCTGATTCAAGGGTTGATATGGGAGGTGCATAACAATGGTGCATATAGAGACAGTTGGAATAACAACCGTGATATTCGGTATTGCTTCATTGCTTTTGATTTCAAGGGCAAGAAAAAGACTGAGCGAGGGCTCTATTCAAAGGTTTATGGACAATTTTGCAATATGCCTTGCGTTTATTGTCACATTTTCTATATGGCAGACTGCCAGGAATATATATGAATCCGGCTTTAAGATAAGCCATGCAACTATTTTGACATATCCGGAATATATATTTATCATTTTTGCCTATATCGCATTCATAATCACCTCTTTCAGAACGCAAAAAATAAGCGAAGAGTTCGGGTTTAAGGAGGAAGGCAGAAAAATAAATCAATTGGTAAAAGAAAAAACATCAAATCAGGCCAGTGGAGTAAATGTTGGCGCAATTCAGGCTAAAAAAACAAAAAAGTCAAGATTAAAACAAAAGTAAAATGCAATTAAGGTCTCAGGTCAGCGTAGAATATATGCTTGTAATGGGTTTTGCAGCTCTTTTAACAATCCCTCTTTTGCTCATATACTATACATACTCTGCTGATTCAACGGATGCTGTAGCAACTAGCCAGGCATTGCAGATTTCGAGAAAGATAATCGACGCGTCAGAGTCTGTATATTATCTGGGAAAGCCTTCACAGACCACTTTAAAGCTTAATTTTCCAGAAGGGATATACTCAACAAATATATCAAGCAAAGAATTGGTATTCAAGGTAAAAACTCAGGCAGGAATTAGTGAAGTTGTGCAGCTATCTCCCGTCAATATGAGTGGCGCCTTGCCGACAAGCGCGGGAATACATTTCATAACTGTAAAGGCAGAAGACGGATATGTACAGATAACATCTAATTAAGGCGAATACGTCAAAAATTAATTAAAAAAGAGGTGAATAATGCATTCTAGGGCTCAGATCAGCTCTGAATTTTTTATATTTGTAGGCTTGGCTTTTCTGATAGCGATAGCTTTTGCATTGGCTTCTCTAAACCAGCTGCAGGATTTCAGGATTGAAAAGGAAAACGAGGCAGTGAAGGACATTGCCTTAAAGCTTCAGAAAGAAATGCTTATAGCAGCCTCTGTGGAAGACGGGTATGTAAGGGTGTTTGAATTGCCTAATAATCTCAATGGCATCAACTATTCATTAGCTACAATGAATTCGACAATAACAGTCCAGTCAAAAAACAGCCTCTATATTGTTTCGATACCAAATTCAATTGGAAATGTAAGCAAAGGAGTCATCACTATAAACAAAACAGGCGGTGTGATATACATAAACAGCAAACCGTCAAGCTTTTCAAACTTTAACACATGCCAAAATGCAGAAACGAGTGGCTTATGCGATGGCTTGGACATAGCTTATGGGCAGGGCTATAAAGCAGCATGCTGCAGCGAACACAATTTATGCTGCTGATATAGAAACTTATTTATATACAAAGCTTAATGGATAAAATTTTAGCTTAAATCAAAAAAGAGGTAAAAAATTGCAAATATAAACTTTAGGCAAAACTTTTCTGCTGCCTTAATAATCTTATTAATAGCTGTGGTTTTATTAAGTAGCTGTACTTCAGAATCTGGCGGTACGGCACAGCCAGTTTGCGGCAACAAAATTCTGGAAGCTAATGAGGAATGTGATTTTACCGGCTGTATTTCTGAAAAGATTTGCAATGAGAAGTGCAAATGTGAATCATTACAGCCGCCTGCATTGCCTGCTTAGGTGAAAGAATGAAAAA
>CAZLGX010000075.1:0-5950 GCA_964559395.1 uncultured Methanosarcinales archaeon | reverse complement strand
TGACAATGTAACAATTTCTGAGCTTGTTGTTGCGTTGCCGCTATTGATGCTTATGTTGACACCTGTTGGAACTGTTGTAGTTGTAAAAGTAATCTGGTCAAAATTTGATGAGCTTCCTGCGCTGTTTCTGCACTCATAATTTACAGTCCTAAAGCCTTCATGGAATCCGACTCCATCGCTTAAGTTCCATTGTTTTGTTGCAGAGAAAGCCTCATAAGGACTGAAGAAATTGCTTCCTCCAAAGTCATTCTGGTTTATGTACCTGCACTCATCTGCTCCTGTTGCTGTTAATGACAATGTAACAATTTCTGAGCTTGTTGTTGCGTTGCCGTCATTTATGCTTATGCCAATGCCTGTTGGAATTTCAGGCATCTCGCTTATAATTCTGACATCATCAATATACCATCCTTCAAAATTATTTGAAATAAAGTCAATTGTGTCAAAATTGAATCTTATTTGAACATTTTGTTTTCCTGCATATTGTGAGATGTCTTTGCTAAAATTATTCCAAACCAGCATTTGGTCGTCAGAGAGCTGAACTAAATCAGAGAAAAAAGAATCACCACAGAAATTAGCATTAACACCAATCCTTACCCACCTTTGATCATAAGTTTTATAGATAGTCTCTGTTTGATATAGATACCTAAACTCTAAAATAGCAGATTTGACATTTGAAAGGTCAACAGAAGGTGATGTTAAGTTGCCTTGGTTATTGCCTATGTCGTAGTTATACAACGGCGATCCTGTATTATATGCCCAGCTTTTTGTCTGGCTGTAAGACCTAAAAGTTTCCTGATGCCACAATCCATTTGATGTCCAGCCATTTATTCCATTTTCCATTCTGTCTTCAAATATCACTATTGGTACTTTAGTGGCTCCAGAAGCTATGTTTGACAGAGGTGAATATTGTAGATTATCAGAAACTTTGAGCGCAAAGTAATATGTTCTATTGTAGCCTAGATTTTCCACCTTAAAAGTTTCTGGAGAACCTGCTGGCATTGGATTCGGTTCACCTGAAGCTTTACTTGCTGTCTCCCAATTTAAATCTGTTATCGGTATAGCCGAATATCTCACATCGTAATAACCTGCTGTTCCACTATTGCCGTCGTCACCTGTTGCTGTCCATGCCAATGTAATAGATCCTAAGCTCGCGTTTATTACTGCTAAATCTGTAACTGCTGCTGGCGGAGTAGTATCGTTTTCTAAGCTTTTGGCAACATTTAATCTCCCTCCAGATATAGTAATGCCATTCATTGATGGTATCTGGTCTACCCCGGATAATAACCGCGCTTTTGTTCCATTGCTGGTTAGGTTAAACTTTTGTTTGATTAGGGCTGCAACTCCTGAAACATGCGGAGTTGCCATTGAAGTTCCTTGAAGGTAAATATATCCAGTTGGGCTGCAGAGTGAGCACGAGCCATTTGGAGCAGTTGAAAGAATGCTTACGCCAGGCGCTCCAAGATGAACTGTGGAAGATCCATAATTTGAAAAGCCTGCTCTTAGATCATTGTGGTCTGTTGCCGCAACTGAAACTACGTTAGGAAGGTCATAGTTTGCAGGGTAATGTGGAATTACATCATTATTATTATTATCATTTCCTGCAGCTGCAACAAATAAGACTCCAGCATCATTCGCAGCTGCAATTGAGTCTTTTACGGCTTGAGAAAAGCATGATAGACAGCCATAGCTATTGCTAGTTATGTCTGCTCCCATGAGGGTAGCGTATTGGATAGCCAAAATTATGGCACCCCACGAGCCAAATCCTGCCGAGCCAAGAACTTTGAGTGGCATCAACTTAACATTCCAATTTACCCCAACAACACCTTTGCTGTTATTGCCAACCGCACCTATTGTTCCTGCAACATGAGTGCCATGTCCATGGTCATCAAATGGATTATTGTCGGCATTGAAAAAATCCCAGCCGCGAACATCGTCTACATAACCATTTCCGTCGTCATCAATGTTATTTATCACTTCATTAGGATTTGTCCACATATTTGCCGAAAGGTCTGTATGCAGATAATCAACACCAGTGTCAATAACCGCTACTATCACCTGATTGCTTCTTGTTTGGATGTCCCAAGCCTCTGGCGCGTCAATATCAGCATCAGGTGTGCCGAAAGTTTGGCCTGTATTGTGCATGCCCCATAAACTAGAAAAAAATGGATCGTTTGGTATTATTGCTGGACGAACTATATAGTTTGGTTCTGCATATTCAACATTTGGGTCTGTGCCTAAACTGCGAATTACTTCTTTCACATTTGAATTATGGGGTAATTTCACCAGGTAAATCCTATCCAAGCCGTGCTCTTTAAATGAGGCTTTAACTCTACTATATCTACCATAATCTACTTTAGAAGCTTTAACTCTACTACGCTTATCTACTTTCTTATCTACTTTGTCTATTACTTTATCCATAACAGTCAATTTCTCTACTTTATTAACAGTGAATTTATGTTTTGAGGCAAGAGCACTTATGATATTTAAGCCACTTTCTTGGCTATTAGTAGAACTAACTGTCATTGTTGTTGGAGGCGTCCTTATCTTGACAATAAACTCATTAGGTACATATTCATCTTCGACATATCCATATATATTTAAAGCTAACAAGAAAAAAATTACACCGAAAATAAAAATTTTCCTCATCCCACCCCCCCTCCAGTAGTGGTTTTACAATTTGGAAGGGGTTAACTCTATAAAAAACTTTCGATTTTGGCTTTTGGCGATTTCAAGTCAGGTGGGAAATAACTAAATGTTCTTTTCTCAAAAAATCTTCATCCGGCAAGAAAACAGGCAAAGCGGGAAGATTACCGGCCGGAGAAAAAACAGTGATATAAGCAGAATTATATAGCTTTAGCTGTAAAAAGGGTTCGCTTGTCATATTCTACCAGCGATGCTGAGAACTGAATGTTTACAGATATGACAAGAACAAAATGGGGTGTAGCAACATAAAAGGAAGAAGCACAGATGTTGCTTTTTTAGTACAAGCAACTTGGAAAAATAACTTCTTAGGAACCTTTAAATAACTCGTTCTAAAACAATATCTAATGATCCAACAAACCAAACAAGACTTCATCAAAGCTGGAAAAATATCAGCAGAAGCTCTTGAATATGGCAAATCATTGATTAGAAAAGGAAATTCTTTGCTCGAAGCGACAGAATTAATTGAAAAAAAAATCTATGAGCTTGGAGCAAAGCCAGCATTTCCTGTTCAATTTGCATTGAATGAAGTTGCTGCGCATTTCTGCGTGACAGAAGAAGACAAGGATTTGGTTTTCGATGAGCAAGTTGTTTCATTGGACTTGGGAGTGCATGTTGATGGAGCAATTGGAGACACCGCTTATACCATAGATTTATCAGGAAAATATTCTGATTTGGTTAAAGCGGCGCAAAAGGCATTGGAAGAGGCGCTGAAGATTGTTGCTGTAGGAACTGAATTAAAACAGATTGGAAAGGTAATAAATGACACAATTACAAGTTATGGCTACAAGCCTGTGAGAAATTTGTCAGGGCATGGCTTGGATTTGTATAACATACATACGAATCCCACAATTCCCAATATAGACAATGGTGACAAGACAACTTTGCATAAAGGTATAACTTTTGCAATTGAGCCATTCGCAACTACTGGCTCTGGAATTGTTGGTGAGAAAGGTCATCCTACAGTTTTTATGATTGAGCATCCGAAGCCAGTAAGAAGCCAAATCACAAGAGAAGTTTTGAAGGAAATAGCAACATACGAAGGATTGCCTTTTGCAGAATGGTGGCTAACAAGAAAGTTTGGAGCAAAGGCAAAATTTGCTTTGAGGGAATTAAATCAGTTAGGCGTAATACATCAATTTCCACCTTTGGTTGAAGTAAGCAATGGAATTGTAACTCAGGCAGAGCATTCTGTGCTGATTGATGATGAGGGGGAAGTGATTGTGACTACAAAAATTTAAGAAAAAACAAATATATAAATATAAGTTCTTTCAGTAAATAAAATGTGGGGTGGACACTGGAGGGGTCCACGATCAAAGAGGAAGACGTATTTAAAGAAATAAGAGGAAAAAGAAAATTCTTGAGATGCATTTATTTAGATTTTTTGATTAATTTTTATGTATCGCTATCAAAAACGTATATACTATAAAGTAGTGAATGATAAAAAGATTTATAAATCACACAGGACACTTAAAGAAAAATGGTAGTTGCAACTTATGATTTAACAGGGTACAAAACTACGCAGCAGTATGGTGTGAATATTGTCGGTTCCTCTGAAGGGATAAAGAAAGTTCTAGGTCTCGTAAAAAGATTTGCGCCTAGTACTCTCCCAGTTTTAATAACAGGCGAGGTTGGAACAGGAAAAGAGCTTGTAGCTCGTGCTATTCACCATTTAAGCCCTAGAAATAAATCAAGATTTATTGATGTAAATTGTGCTTCGCTCCATCAAGATGGTGTTCATAATGAATTTTTTGGACATAAAAAAGGCTCATACACAGGAGCGTTGGAAAATGCTATTGGAATATTTGAGGCCGCTCACTTAGGAACGCTATTTTTGGATGAAATTGGTGATATGCCATCCTATATTCAAGCTGCTGTATTGAGGGCGCTAAGCGAGAAGAGAATATATAGACTCGGAAGTACGGAACGAATAGACTTAGATTTTAGAGTAATAGCTGCGACTAATAAGAACTTAGATGACGAAATAAGCGGTGGAAGATTTAGATCGGATTTATATTCAAGATTGGCAGGCGGAACTATTGAATTACCTCCACTAAGAGATAGAAGAGAGGATATAAGCGAACTGATAGAACATTTTCTTTACAAATATGCCAATGAAGATAAAAAAATTGCGAAATTTAACGCAGAATCTGTCGAATTATTAGCCGGACACTCTTGGCCTGGAAATATAAGAGAGCTTGAGTTATTTGTGCGAAGGGCTATTTTGATGCATGGTGTCGCTTGGAATCCCGGCGATAGGCCACCTATGCCTTTGCAAAGTGTTGAAGAAATGATTTATTTAAATTACTTAACTGCGGAATCTCGTATAAGACCATTAGATGCTCATACGACTAGAGAAGTTTTGTTGATGTCAAGCCAAAGTAGTGGCAACAGCTTAGGCAACACTCATACGCCGGATTTGCCCAAAATTCCATCTAGTCTAGGTTACGCTGTTGCAAATGCGGTTGACGAAGCATATCAGAAGGGGCATGGGACATATCGTGAACTAGTTAATATATGTGAACGAGCAATAATAATAAGCGCAATTGAGAGGGCAGAGGGAAATGTAACACATGCGGCAAAAACCTTAAATATTTCGAGGTCACTAATGACCAACAAGATGGCTGAATTTGGTATATCTTCCAGGGATTTTAAAAAACGCTAATGATTCACCTTCTGCATAATTTCTTCAAGCCTCAAAGTTTCCTCCTCCCCTGTTGTCATATCCCTCAACTTCACTTTGTTTTCCTGCAATTCCTTCTTTCCAACAAACAAGACAAAGGGAATTCCAAGCGAATTCGCATATTCCAAATTCTTGCTTGGCCCTCTGTCTGAAGAATCTATATCTGTATTAATTCCGGCATCCCTTAATTGCTGCGCTATCTTCATGCTTTCATTAAGAGTTTTTATTGGAATAACATAGATTTTAGTATTGGTTTTTTTAACTGTTTTTTCTTTCTCAGTTAATGCGTCATAAATCCTGTCAACACCAAAGCTTATGCCAACTGCAGGATAATCTCCCTTGCCGAGAAAAGATTTAATCATGTTATCGTATCTGCCACCTGCGCACACAGAACTTTTCACATTGTTATTTTTCAGAAATGTTTCTACTACAGTTCCTGTGTAGTATGCCAACCCTCTCGCTAATGAAACGTCAAACTCAGCTTCAAGTTTTACGTTTTTAAGATAATTTAGTAATTGATCAATCTCATTTAATCCATCAGAACTCTTCAGAAATTTTTTCAATAGG
>CAZLGX010000074.1:0-6142 GCA_964559395.1 uncultured Methanosarcinales archaeon | reverse complement strand
CAAATGAGGGAATAAAGCACAAGGCAAAGCCGTTCATGAGCTGTCAATTTCACCCGGAGGGCCATAGTGGACCTGAGGATACTAACTTCCTATTTGACGAATTCGTAAAGATGTTGAAATGACATGCAAAATGACTCAAACAAGAATTGAGCACTGGACATCTGCTGACGTGAACTATATAAAGGAGTTTCCAAATACTGATTATACGCTCAGGGCACACGCAGAACTGCCAAATTATGATTTTCCATTTCATGTAAAATCATTTACGCAGTTCCGCTTAACGTGCCCTTCACCCCAGAACAAGAATTCCATGTTTAGTGAAGGAATTCTTACGTTTGATAAGCTTTCTGGAGTAATGAAAATGAAAAAGTGGAATAAACAAACAATCAGAGAATTAAGAAAATTTAATCTTAATCAGTTGAGTGACTCAGTAATAGCTACAAAGCTAAATGACATTAATAAGAGCTGGAATTTTACTGCGATGGCTGTTAAGAGAAAAAGACATCGGTTACATTTATTAAAAAAACAAAATAGTGTAATTAACGAATCTACGTTTTTTGTTAAATTATCCCACAAGAGAAATGGTTTAGGATTCTCACCAGCCTACATGCCTTTAGAATTAATTAAAAGATTTGATATTAATGATGGCGATGTTCTGCTTTTTAGAAAAGATGTTACCTTCTTTTTTTCAAGAATAAGAAAAATGATAAGAAGTGACAGACCAAATGATTATTATTCTTTCTACATTCCATTTAGATTAATCTATTCTAGTAGATTTAACGAAGAAAAAGTAGAGTATATTGGAAAAGTCACTAATTCAGAAAAAATATTAAAATTAATATCTAATAATCAAATAGACATTTCAACATTGTTAGACAATAAAATAAACAAGAAAGTGCATTTTTGCTTACACCCATCTGATAAAAATAAAATTCTGATAGGCAATGAAAAAATATCAATACCTATTGAACTATCGCGATACCTTCAACTTTCTGAAGAATTATTCCAATGTTTAGGTTTATTCCAGGGAGAAGGGTCTAAAGGCCATTTTAGACGAATAGAGTTTGTTAATTCTGACTTAACAATTATTAATAAATTCTTAGGTTTCTTTGAGAAATATTTTTCAATTAATAGAAATAGATGGAGATGTAGGGTAATATACACAAATGAGACTAAGGATGAAGAATTAGAAAAAGAATTAATAAATTTATGGAGTAAAGGTATAACTATTTCAAAGAATAATTTTGTTAAGACTAAATTATGGACTGGTGTAGCTGATGCAAAAACTGGCTCTATTCATATATATTTGCCATCTTCTGCCTTGAGAGAGATTTGGTTTCATTTGCTTAGCTTATCACATAAATTAGTATCAGAAGACAAAAACTATGCGAAATGGTTTCTGCAAGGAGTTTTAGCCGCGGATGGTTGTCCAATTTTTTCTAGAGGAAAATTAAGCGGAGTGATGGTTAGGATTGAAAATCAGTATGAAGGAGAATTGTACCAACATGCTTTCAGAGTTGTAGGAATTTCTGCCAATTTATCGTTAAAGCATAGGAAAGTTAGCTTTTATGGTTTTATTCAACTTCAAGAAGTAAGCAAATTGGAATTGTTTAAGCTTCATAAAGAAAGAAATGAGAGATTTATGAATGGGTTAATAAACAGAGGGAAAAATACAGCGGAAAAATCATTCGGTAAATATTTTAACAAGATAGAAAGGATGAGTAAGTAGACCCACCATCCTACTAACCGCCTCTAGGGACGGGATTCGTCAGGGTCTGTTCCTCAAGAATATGGAATGCTAAAACAACTATATAAACTTTACGGAATTTTTATTCGATGAGTTTAAGAGAAGGATTAGATAAAAAATGGAAGAAATAATTTATGTCGTTGACGAAAAAGACCAGTTTGTCAGAAAAGCAACTCGAATGGAAGTCAGAGAAAAAGCATTGCTCCATCGAGCAGCAAGGGTAATCATTATAAATAATGAAGGCAAATATTTAATTCAAAAAAGGTCCGCAACTAAAGATATTCATCCTTCAATGTGGGATATTGGAGTTGCAGAAACAGTCAAAAATGGTGATAGTTACGAATCGACTGCAATGCGAGGGTTGCTGGAAGAGCTAGGAATAGTTGGAATTTCAAATATACAGATGATGCATTCTGTTATTTTTAAACTAAAATATTTTTCTCAGAACCATCATATTTTATGCAAAGTTTATAAGTTAACTTATAGCGGTCAGCTGCATTTGCAAGAAGAAGAGATTGATGAGATAAAATTTCTGACAAAAGAAGAAGTAGCTAATCTAATAGAAAAAACAGATTTTAATCCTGTAGGAAAAATTGTATTTAATAAATATGTGGAATTAAAACCTATTCCAAGCAATAAGTATCCAACAATAGAAGTTAATGAAATAAGAAAATGATAAAATCAATAATATTCGACTTAGGAGGAGTTTACTTTACCGATGGTACTTCAAAAGCAGTAAAAAAATTTAGTCAAAAATATAAATTAAATTCTCAAGATGTGTCAGATTTTTTTGGTACCAAAAATAAAATTGGTAGATTATACAGGCAGGGAAAACTTACATCTAAACAATTTTGGCAGGCACTCCAAAAGCAATTTAAGATTAGAGTAAATAAAGATGATTTGATAAAACAATGGATTTTATGTTATAAACCAATTCAAGGGAATTTAGATTTAATCAAGAAGTTAAGAAAAAACGGGCTAAAAATCTATTTTCTGTCAGATAATGTCAAAGAACGCTCGCAAATTTTGCAGCAGAAATATAATTTTATGGGAGATTTTGATTCTGGAATATTCAGCCATGAAGCTAGAATTACAAAAAAAGATGGAGATAAAATATTCAAGTTGGTTTTACAGAAAACTGGAAATAAACCTAACGAAGTAATTTTCATAGATGATAAAGAAGATTATGTTAAAATAGCAGAAGAGTTAGGTATTAATGCCTTATATTATAAAAATGTTAAAAAATTGAAAAAAGAAATTAAAAAGTTAATTGAATGATTTGAAAAATAAAATGCCAGATAATAAACCAAAAAAAGTTTTAGTTCTGGGCTCGGGCAGTCTCAAGATCGGACAAGCGGGGGAATTCGATTATAGCGGCAGCCAGTGCCTCAAAGCCCTTCGAGAAGAGGGAATACAAACAATTCTGATAAATCCAAACATCGCAACTATCCAGACAAGCGAGGGAATGGCAGACAAAATTTATTTCCTTCCTGTTACTTCATATTTCGTCGAGAGAGTTATAGAAAAAGAAAAGCCCGACGGCATAATGCTGGCATTTGGCGGACAGACTGCTCTAAATTGCGGCGTTGAACTTCATGATTCAGGAGTTTTTGAAAAACATAAAGTTGAAGTTTTAGGAACACAGATTGACGCAATAAAAAACACAGAAGATAGAGAATTATTTGTACAAAAATTGAATGAAATAAATCTTAAGACTCCTGAGAGCGAAGCTGCAAATTCCGTGGAAGATTCATTAAGGATTGCAAAAAAGCTTGGCTACCCAGTTATGCTACGAGTTGCCTATGCCCTTGGAGGAGCTGGTTCTGGAGTTGCATTAGATGAACACGAATTATTAGAAAAAGCAAAAAGAGCCTTTGCTTATTCCACACAAGTTCTTGTTGAAAAATACCTTGGCGGCTGGAAAGAAGTTGAATACGAAGTTGTCAGAGACGCTTATGATAACTGTGTTACAATATGCAACATGGAAAATGTAGATCCAATGGGCATCCACACAGGGGAAAGCATTGTTGTTGCTCCTTCCCAAACTCTCACAAATTCAGAATATCACAAGCTTAGATCAATATCAATACAAGTAATAAGGCATCTTGGGATAGTTGGAGAATGCAACATACAATTTGCTTTGGACCCTTATTCCGAAGATTACAGAATTATTGAGGTAAATGCAAGATTGTCAAGAAGCTCTGCTCTGGCATCAAAAGCAACAGGCTACCCATTGGCATTTGTTGCTGCAAAACTTGCTCTTGGCTACTCTTTGATAGAGCTTGACAACAAAATAACAAAAATTACAAAAAGCTGCTTTGAGCCTGCCTTGGACTACATTGTGATAAAAATGCCAAGATGGGACTTGCAGAAATTTAAGAGAGTCAGCTTTGAAATTGGTTCTGAAATGAAAAGTGTGGGAGAAGTGATGGCTATAGGAAGAAAATTTGAGGAAGCAATGCAAAAGGCAATCAGAATGCTCAATATCAATCTTCACGGTTTAGTTGCTAACAGCATAAGTTTTAACGAAATTGAAAAAGAGTTAAGAAATCCCACAGATAAAAGACTTCTTGCCATAGTTGAAGCATTGAAAAAAAGCATATCAATTGATAGAATTCATGAATTAACTAATATTGACAAGTGGTTTTTATATAAAATAAAAAATGTTGTTGAAACTGAAAAGGAATTATCAAAATTTAACATAAGTAATATACCAAAAGAATTGCTGAAACATGCAAAGCAACAGGGATTTTCAGATTTTCAGATTGCGAAGTGTCTGTTTATAAATGACAGAAATGACATGGTATCCAAGAAACTCGAAGTAAGAAGATTTAGGAAAAAATATAAGATTCTTCCCGTTGTAAAGCAGATAGATACGCTTGCTGCAGAATATCCAGCAAAAACAAATTATCTTTACCTTACTTATAACGGAGATGAAGACGACATAGCGTTTGGCGCCAAAAAATCAGTGCTCGTCCTTGGCTCGGGAGCATACAGGATTGGATCATCTGTTGAATTTGATTGGTGCTGCGTCAATGCGGTATTTTCACTTTCAAGAGTTGGCTACCAAACAATAATGCTAAATTACAACCCGGAAACCGTAAGCACTGACTATGACGTATGCGACAGGCTATATTTTGACGAGCTGAGCTTTGAAAGAGTCCTTGACATTTATGAAAAAGAAAATCCTGAGGGCGTTATTATCTCAATGGGAGGACAGATTCCGAATAATCTTGCCATGCGGCTCCATAAGCAAAATGTGAAAATTTTAGGTACCTCCCCCCTAAGCATAGACAGCGCGGAAAACAGGCATAAATTTTCCGAACTGCTTGACAGGCTAAAAATCGACCAGCCTGACTGGATAGAAGCCAAGTCGATAGTTGAGGCTGAAAAGTTTGCCGACAAGGCAGGCTATCCGGTTTTGATAAGGCCTTCTTATGTCTTAAGCGGCGCTGCAATGAGCGTTGCTGCAGACAAAAAAGAGCTCGAGCAGTACCTCAAGAAAGCAGTAGATGTGTCAAAAGAGCATCCGGTTGTAATAAGCAAATTCATTACAAACTCTAAGGAGATAGAAATAGACGCTGTTGCACAGAATGGCGAATTGATTATTTATGCAATATCAGAGCACATTGAGAATGCAGGCGTTCATTCTGGCGATGCAACAATGGCGCTTCCCCCACAGTACACATATCATGAAACTATGAGGAAGATTAAGAATATAAGCAAAAAAATAGCCAAAGCATTAAGCATAACAGGCCCATTTAACATACAATTCATTGCAAAAGAAAACCAAATAAAAGTAATAGAATGCAACTTAAGAGCTTCAAGAAGCTTTCCTTTTGTGTCAAAAGTTACAAAGCATAATTTTATAGATATAGCGACAAAGGCGATGCTTGGACTAGACGTTAAGGGAAAATATAACACAATGGATTTGGATTATGTTGGAATAAAAGCTCCGCAATTTTCTTTTTCAAGATTACATGGAGCAGACCCAATTTTAAGCGTTGAGATGGCTTCGACTGGAGAAGTTGGATGCTTGGGAAATGACTTGAATGAGGCTTTTCTTAAATCATTGCTTTCTGTGGGCTTTATAATGCCTAAATCCAATATATTGTTGTCAACTGGACCGGTCAAAAATAAAGCGTATCTGCTGGAAAGCATCAAGAAACTTGCTGGCATGGGATTTAATCTGTATGCAACAGAGGGAACAGCAAAATTCCTGGAGCAAAATGGAGTTAGATCACAAATTTTGCACTGGCCTTTGGAAAAGAAAGAGCCAAATGCCTTGACTTATCTTAAAGACAGAAAAATCGATTTGGTAATTAATATACCAAAAAGTTATGAAGAAGAGGAATTAAGCAATGATTATTTAATAAGAAGAAAAGCAGTTGACTT